>DASZXE010000841.1:0-4856 GCA_035546475.1 Kofleriaceae bacterium | reverse complement strand
CCTGGGCCTGCGCCGGGGCCGCCGGGGCGTCGTGGCCGAGCGCGCGCAGGCGGACGAGGGCGTCGTCGCGCTCGCGGGTCACCTGCGCGAGGCGGGCCTCGGTGGCGGCGAGGCGCTGCTGGAGCTCGGCGAGATCGGCCGGCGCGGCGGGATCGGACATCCCCTGCTTGTACCGCGCCGCCGACGGGCCTGTCATGCGCGCGGGGCGCGTCGCTGCGGCCGTCAGGGCTTCGGGGGCGTCTTGCCGAGGCCGCGGCGGAACCGTTCGGGCAGGAGCGAGCCGTGGTCGATCTTCGGCGGCGGGCCGGCGACCGTCGCGGTCGGCTCTCCGTCGGTGAAGTCGAGGACGCCGTTGCCCGCCGCGGCCGGCGGCGGCGGCACGTCGAGCAGCACGAGCGCCCGCGAGTCGGCGTCGAGCGCGAGGTCGTAGCCGACGTCGCCCTGCGCGCCGTGGGCCGTGAACCGGTAGTGGCCGGCCGGCAGGAGGTGCCGCCCGACCGCCACCGGCAGGCCGGGGAAGGCGTCGACGGTGACCGTCGCGACGGCGGCGGCCGGCCGCACGACGACCTCGACCGGCGACCAGCCCTGTGCCGACGCCGCGTGCGAGATGGCGATGCGCGCGCGGCGGGCGTCGGCCGCGAGCGCGGGCACCGTCGTGACGGCGGGGTCGCACGCCGGCACCACCAGCGAGGCGCGCGCCAGGTCGCCCGCCTGCGCGGCGGCGATCGCGGCCTTGCACGCGGCCACCGGGTCGCCGGTCGCGACCGCGGCCGCCAGCTCGTCCTTGCGGGGCGCCGGCGGCTTCTTGTGCCGCGGGCCGGCCGCCGCCGGGCCGGCGAGGACGCACAGCAGGGTGGCCGGGGCCACGGCGACGGCGACCAGGGAGCGGCGGGGCGCGGGCACGATCGTCCGGACAGTAGCGCGCTCCCCCGGTTGCGCACCGGCTATGATCGGGCGGTGGATCCCGCCCGGGCCCGCGAGGCGCAACGCCTGGCGATGCGCTACATCACCGAGGTCGTCGAGCGCTTCGACCTGTGCCCGTGGGCGCGCCCGGCCCGCGCCCGCGGCGAGCTGTGGATGGACGCCGTCGACGCCGACGACGCCGCGTTCGCGCTCGGCCGCTTCCTCGCCACGCCGGGCGCGGTCATCGGCCTCGTGCTCCTGCCGTCGCTCGACGGCCCGCCGGCGGCGCTGCGCGCGCTGCGCGACGAGCTGCTCGCCGGTCCGCTCGGCCGCGAGGTCGCGCTCGCCGACTTCCACCCGGGCGCCGCGCTCGATCGAAGCCACCCGAACCGGCTGGTGCCGTTCCTGCGGCGCTCGCCCGATCCGATGCTGCAGGCGGTCCGCCACACCGACCTCGCGGGCCTCCACCGGCAGCCGCCGCCGATGAGCCCGGCCGACCAGGCCGCGGTGCTCGCCGGCAAGCACGTCCCGCCGTTCCGCGATCCGGTCGCCGAGGTGGCGGCGACGAACCTCGCGACGTTCGACGCGCACGCGGACGAGCTGATCGCGCTCGTCGAGGCGATCCACGCCGACCGCGAGCGCAGCTACCGCGCGCTCGCCTCGCCGCCCGCCGGCGCCGCGGTCAGTACGTCCCGGTGACGGTCAGGACCAGGCGCGTCGTCGGGTAGCCGAGGCTCGCGTAGGTGACCGCGTCGGTGATGCTGCAGCCGGGCGCGCGCAGGTAGCCGGTCGCCGTCTCGGTCTGGTTGTTGGCGCCGATGAAGAAGATGTTGCCGACCGTCGAGCCGTCGGGGACGAAGATCTCGGCCACCAGCGTCTGGTTGGGCTGCACCACCGGCGCCGGCACGACCGGCACGCTGATCATCGACACGCCGGAGTCGGGCACCGTCACGTTGTTGCCCGACAGCGGCACCAGGTTCGCCGTCGACATCACGCCGCCGTTCAGCGTGTAGAGCTTGGCCTGCACCGTCTGGCTGCCGATGAAGGTGGTCGCCTGCTCGACGCCGAACGTGATCGTCGTCGGCGTGAACGGGCGGTTGACGCCGAAGTCCGACAGGCGGAACGCGCGGTAGTAGCTGTTCTCGGTCGTGTACTCGCTGCCGTCGTTCAGCGTGCAGGCGATCGAGGCGCCGGCCTCGACGGTCTGCGAGCCGGTCTGGCTCAGCGTGATCGTCTGCATCGCCGGCGCGTCGACCGGCGGCGGCGGCGCGTCGATCGTGATCCGCGCGTCGACGAGGCGGCCGTCGGCGGTGCGGGCGTCGACCGGCGGGTTGTCGTCGTCACCGACGATCGAGGGCGCGGAGGCGGTCGCGCAGCCCCCCACGAGCGCGACGAGCGAACCGACCAGCAAGCTACGCATGCGGCCGATGTTCGCCCGATCCGGCCGATCGCTGCAACCGCGATGCGTGGGCGCCGCTACTCGATGCGCTTCATCAGGTGGAACCCGTAGGGGGATTCCACCACCCCGATCTCGCCCACCTCCAGCCGGAGGCCGAGCTGGCGGAACTCGATGACCAGCTTGGCGTCGGGGGAGACGTCGTAGGCCTCGGCGCTGGCGGCGCTGCCGGGGTCCTCCGAGTAGGCCTTCATCAGGGTGTCGAAGTCGGCGCCGGCGTCGAGCTGCTTGCGGAGGTTGCGGATGACCTCCTCGGCGTCGTGCTTGCTCCGCTTGGCGGCGCGGGGGTCGACGCTGCCGTGGTAGGTGTCGGCGAGGTCGGCCCAGCCGATGAGGATGTGCTTGACCCGCGTGTGGTTGGCGCGCGGCTCGCGCGACAGGATCTCGGTCGACACCACCGGCGACGACGGCGGCGGCTCCTCGAGGCGGCCGCTCATGGTCGGGCCCGACATGCCGGTCGGACCGCAGGCGGGCGCGGCGAGCGCGAGGGCGGCAGCGGCGGCGAGGAGCGCGAGGCGGCGGGGGAGGGTGCGCATCGCGCGCAGCCTACGTCCGCGCCGGCCCGTGCGCCAGCCGCGGCGATCCGTGCGATCTTCGCTGCATGTGGGACTGGCTCCGTCGACGAGGCCCGAACTTCCGTCCCGACGAGGCGCTGCCGTTCGTGCAGGTGCCGGCCGGCGAGCGGCCGATCGTCCTCGAGCGGCTCGACGTCGGCGTGGTCGTCACCGGCATGTTCGCCGAGACGACGCAGACGATGGTCTTCCGCAACCCGAACCGGCGCGCGCTCGAGGGGCAGCTCTCGTTCCCGCTGCCCGACGGCGGCGTCGTGTGCGGCTACGCGATCGACGTCGACGGCGCGCTGGTCGACGGCGTGGTCGTTCCCAAGCAGGAGGCGCGCCGCATCCTCGAGGCGGAGATCCGCAAGGGCGTCGACCCGGGGCTCGTCGAGCAGGTGGCGGGCAACGTCTACCGGACGCGGATCTATCCGCTGCCGCCGGGCGGCACGCGCACGGTGCGGCTGACCTACGTGAGCGACCTCGCCGTCGACGGTGACAGCGCCGGCTACCACCTGCCGCTCGGCCACGCGAAGGCGATCGAGCGCGTGAACCTGCGCGTCGAGGTGACGCGCGGCGAGGTCACGCCGGTCGTCAGCGGCGGGGTCGGCAACCTGACGCTGGCGAAGGTGCGCGACGCGTTCGTCGCCGAGGCGACCTTGCTGCGCGGCGTGGCGTGCGACGACCTGATCGTCAAGCTGCCCGACCTGCCCCGCCACCTGCGCGCCGTCGAGCGGTCGGGCGGCGAGACGTTCTTCGCGCTGTCGGCGGCGGTGCCGGCGGCGCGCGCGGAGGCGTGGCGGCCGGCGCGGGTCGCGCTGGCGTGGGATGCGTCCGGAAGCCGGACAGACGTCGAGCGCGAGCTGGCGCTGATCGCGGCGCTGGCCGGCGCGTGGAAGGGGCTCGTCGTCGACGTCGTGGTCGTCCGCGACGCGGTCGGCGAGCCGCGCACGTTCCGCGACCCGGCCGCGCTCGTCGACTTCCTGCGCGCCGAGCCGCGCGACGGCGGCACCAACCTGGCGGCGCTGGAGCTGGGCCGGCCGCCCGACGCCGCCGACGAGGCGTGGCTGGTCTTCAGCGACGGCCTCGACACCGTCGGCCGCAGCGCCCCGGCGGCCGGCGCCTTGCCGGTGATCGCGGTGTCGAGCTCGGCGCGCGCCGACGCGGCCTACCTGCGGCACGTCAGCGGGCAGCGCGGCGGCATCTTCGTCGACCTGGTGGCGACCGGCGTCGACGCCGCGGTGGAGCTGATCGGCCACGCGCGCGAGCCGCTGCGCCTCGCCGGCTGCGAGGGCTGCGCCGACGTCCACGTGCGGCGCGCGGCCGGGCGGCTGTCGATCGTCGGGCGGCTGACGGCCGAGCTCGGGCAGGTGCGGCTCGCCGGCGACGGCGCGCCCGACGACCACCTGTCGATCCCGCGCTCGCTCGCGACCGACGGCTACCTGGTGGCGCGCGCGTGGGCCGGCGAGCAGACCCGCGCGCTGGCGGTCACCGAGCCGGACGCGCCGCAGATCCTCGAGCTGGCGCGCCGCCACGGCGTGGTCACCGCGAACGCATCGTTGCTCGTGCTCGACACGCTCGAGCAGCACCTCGAGTACGGCCTCGAGCCGGCGGCGTCGAGGACGGAGCTGCGCCGCCAGTACCTCGAGGCGCGGGCCCGGACCGACAAGGCGGAGCGCGACACGAGGTCGGGGCACCTGGCGCGGGTCGTCGAGCTGTGGGCGGCGCGGGTGCGCTGGTGGGAGACCGACTTCACGCCGCGGCTGGCGGCCAAGCAGGAGCTCGACGCGTCGACGCGGACGCGGGCGGGCGGGGCTGCGTCGCCGCCGGGAGGAGCGCCACACCTCGACGCCATGATGGCCGACGCGCCGCGCGGGGCGCCGCGCGCGATGGCGGCGAAGCCGGCGATGGCGATGGCGATGCCGGCGCCGGCGCCGGCGGCG
>DASZXE010000840.1:0-13776 GCA_035546475.1 Kofleriaceae bacterium | reverse complement strand
GCCTCGGCCGCGTCGACGAGCGTCGTCGCGCCCGCGTCGTCGCCGGCGCCGGCCCGCGCCGCAGGACGTCGTGGATCGTCGGCCATCCTCGAAGCATGGTCGATCACGCGCGGTAGCGGTAGTCGACCGACACGCGGAGGCGATCGGGCGTCCGGTTCGGCAGCGCGCGGTGGACGGTCAGCGACGAGAACAGGATGACGTCGCCGGCGGCGAGCGCCGACGCGTGCCACGGCTCGTCGTCGCCTGCGCGGCAGCCGATCGCGGCGCCGGTGGTGACCGGCGCGTGCGGCCGCAGCCCCGCCGCGTGCGAGCCGGGCAGCAGCGCGAGCGGACCGAGCGCGAGCGGGCACGCACCGAGCGGGATCCACGCGGTCCACACGCCGTCGGGGTCGCGCAGGTAGGCGGCGTCCTGGTGGGCCGGCGTCGCCAGGTCGAGCGCGCCGGGCGAGACGATGCGGCAGACGTCGCCGACGTGCAGCCGCGGCTCGCCGCCGACGACGTCGCGCACCGCCGCGAGCAGCTCCGGCGCGGCGGCGAGCTCGCGGAACGCCGGCGACGGCAGCACCTCGGCGAGGAAGTCGACCCAGCGCGGATCGTCCCAGCGGCCCAGGCGCAGCGCGGCGTCGGTCGCGCCGTCGACGAGCCAGCCCCGCCGCGCCAGCGCCGCCTCGACGAACGCGCGCAGCGGCGCGAGCCGCGCCTCCGGCACCAGCCGCGGCAGGTAGACGAGGCCGTCCTCGCGCGCGCGGGCGCGACGCCCCTCGCGATCCGCGGGCGCGGCGACCAGCGCACGCACGGCCTCGCGATCGCCCGCACCGCCGCGATCGTCCACCCCGCCGGCGAGCGCGCCGCCGTCCTCGCCGACGCGCGTGGCCGCTGGCCGCCGCCCGAGGACGACGATCGCGTCGGGCGCGCTGGCGAGCCGCCGCTCCTCGATCGCGACCAGCCCGGCGTCCGCCAGCCATCGCCGCAGCGCCGCCGTCGGGTGCACGTCCCCGGCCTCGGTGTAGACGGCCATGTTGAGCGCGAACCACAGGCCCTCGCGCGAGCCGCGCCGATCGTCGTCGACGCGCAGGTCCTTGATGGCGACCACGCCGCCCGGCGCGACCGCGCGCGCCGCCGCCGCCACCAGCGCCGCACACGCCTCCGGCCCGTGCAGGTGCAACAGGTTCGCGAGCAGCGCGACGTCGAAGCCGTCGCCGCACGCCGCCGTCCGCGCATCGCCCGCGCACAGCGTGACCCGCGCGCCGAGCCCGCGCGCCGCCAGCTCCGCGCTCGCCAGCTCGAGCACGCGCGCGTCATCGACGATCGTCGCCCGCGCGTCCGCGCGCCGCGCCAGGAACGCCGCCGTGTACGCGCCCGCGCCGCCGCCGAGATCCACCAGCGCGCGGCCGCCCGCCGCCTCGAGCAGCGCCGCCACCTCGTCCGCCGCCGCCGCCCCCGCCGCCAGCAGGTGCGCGTGGTAGCGCCGCCGCCCCTCCTCGCCGTCGTCCTCGGGCAGCGGCCGGTCGTCGCGGATGACGTCGGCGAGCAGCCCCCAGCCCGCCTCCGCCACCACCGGCACGCGCTCGCCGACCTCGCCGAGCACGAACCGCGCCGCGTCGCCGCCGTCGCCGCCGTCGCCGCCGTCCGCGCCGGCGCGCGCGAGCACGCCCTCGAACGCCAGCAGCTCGCACAGCCGCCGCAACCTCCGCCGTCCGCCGCCCACGCCGATCGCCGTCGCCAGCTCGTCGAGCGTCAGCCCCGCCGCACCCGCGCCGCGCAGCGCGTCGATCGCGCCGAGCCGGTGCGCCGCCGCGATCGCCGCCGCGCGCAGGAACGCCCCGCCCGTCGTGACGGCCAGCCCGAAGACATCCACGCGCGGCCAGTGTATCGGCGTCGCCCGCCAGCGGCTATCCTGCCCGCGCATGCGTCCGGACCACGTGCCGGTCTGCCCCGGTTGCCGGACGCTCACCGGCGATCGCCTCGACGTCCGCACCGTCCACCGCGCCGGCGACACCCTCGTCTGCTCGTGCGGCCGCCGCTACCCGATCGTCGACGGCGTGCCGATCGTCCTCGCCGACGCTACCGCCTACCTCCGCGACGACGTCGCCGCCGTCGTCGAGCGCGACCTCGCCCCCGACGTCGCGGCGCTGCTCGCCGCCGGCGGCCCCGACGACGCGCCGTACCCGCGCATGCTCGAGCACCTGTCGACCTACCTCGACGCGCACTGGGGCGACCACGCGACGCCGCCTCCCGACGGCCCCGGCGCCGGCCCCGGCGGCCTCGCCTTCCCCGCCCTCGTCGAGCGGATCGCCGAGCGCGCCGGCCACCCGGTCCAGCTGGCGGTCGAGCTCGGCTGCAGCGTCGGCCGCATCGTGGCCGAGCTCGCGCCCGGCGCCGGCCACGTCGTCGGCCTCGATCTCCACTTCGGCGCCGTCCGCCGCGCGCGCCGCCTGCTCGCCGGCGAGCCGCTCGCGTATCCGCGCCGCCTCACCGGCCGCCGCTACGCGCCGGCGATCACCAGCGCCGGCCCGCGCGCGGTCAGCCCCGACCGCGTCACGCTGCTGTGCGCCGACGCCCTCGATCCGCCGCTCGTCCCCGGCTTCTACGACCGCGTCGTCGCGGTCAACGTGCTCGACTCGGTGCGCAGCCCGCGCCAGCTCCTGTCGGTCGTCGACGGCCTGTGCGCGCCGGGCGGCGAGATCATCCTGACCTCGCCGTACGCCTGGCTCAGCAGCGTCATGCCCGACGACGAGCGGCTCGGCGGCGACGACCCCGCCGCCACCCTCGCGACGCTGCTCCGCGAGGGCACCAACCTGCGCGCCCGCTACACGATCGAGGACGAGGCCCAGCTCCCCTGGACCCTGCGCCGCGACGGCCGCAGCGCCGCAACCTATTGCATCCACTACATCCGTGCGCGGAAGATGGGCCCCTGAGCGAGGCCGGTCCGGCCGGAAAAGTCGAACGGACCCAGGAAGATCACGCGGCCAAGTTCCGTATATCGTTTGGAAAGAGGAAACGATGCCCGCACCGCAAGCCTCGATGATGCAGCAACTGGCCCGGCTCCAGTTCACGTCGTTCCAGATCAAGGTGCCGCAAGGCTGGCAGCAGCCGTCCGGCGATCCGGGCGCCGATCACTACGGCAAGGCGTTCAAGACGGACGAGAAGACGACCGCCCCCGGTGCGCCGCCGCTGGTTCAGCCGCAGTCGCTGAACAAGTACCACACCGAAACCCAGAAGATGCACATCGACAAGTTCGGGAGCTACATCGACAAGACGTGCTCCGCGATCTGCTCGGCGTGGAGCACGTGGCAGAGCGCCGCGACGCTGGTCGGCGTGGTCGTCAACGCGGTGACCGCGAGCATGGGCCAGGTGGTCGGCCCGCCGCTGACGCCGCTCATCCTGGCGCAGGGCGAGGTCTCCACGCCGATGTACCTCAAGTACACGAACGTGATCGCCAACGTCATCGGCACCGCCTGGCTGTCGTACACGGCGTCGATCAAGGTGCCCGGCATGCCGTGGTACCCGGCGTTCGCCGCGTTCCCCGGCCCGGTCGCGCCGCCGACGCCGAACGTCCCCTGCCCGGTCATCGCGCTCACGCAGGTGACCGCGTCGGTCGGCAAGGCCGCGCTCAAGGGCCAGATGATCGGCCAGCTCGGCGATCCGAACGCGCCCTGCCACAAGGAGCTGTTCGACTCGATCGCCGACGCGTTCGAGAAGGTGTTCCAGATCTGGCAGGGCTCGACGCTGGTGAACAACGTGCTCGGCACCGGCCCGATCCCGACGTTCGCGCCGCCCTACGTGCCGGCCGGCCCGGTGGTCGGCGGCGTCGGCAACATGACGCCGGGCGGCTTCACCTGATCGGCGCCCTTCCTCTTCGGCTCTCGCTCGCCACGCTCGCAGGAGTCCACGATGCCCCCGCAATGCAGACTCGGTGACAAGTCCCAGGTCCCGGCCGACGCCCACGGCTGCCCGGCCTGCCCGCACCCGGCGATCGGGCCGGCGATCATCGGCTCGCCCGACGTCAACGTGAACAAGATGCCGGCCACGCGCGTCGACGACATCGGCGTGCACATGGCGTGCTGCGGCCCGAACATGTGGACCGCCAAGGCCGGCAGCGGCACGGTCTTCATCAACAACAAGGCAGCCCACAGGCTCGGCGATCAGGACACCCACTGCGGCGGCTCGGGCCAGATGGTCGAGGGCTCCGCGAACGTGATGACGGGCGGCTGACCGCGGCCGCTCGGCCGCGCGGGCCTCAGTTGAGCTCGGCCGCGGGGACGAGCGGCGGCCCGCCGCGCCGGCACAGCTCGCAGGCCTCGGCCGGGAACATCGACCAGCGCTCGCTCGCCTCGAGCAGGTGATCGCCGGGCACGCGGCGCCGGTTGAGCGTCGAGCGGAAGCCGGTGCCGTCGAGCGCGCCGAAGACCAGCGCGGCCGCCACCGACGCGCCGTGGTCGCCGACGAGGTCGAGCAGCGGCTCGATCGACGCGCCGGTCGTCACCACGTCGTTGACGACGACGACCTGCCCGCCCGCCGGGAGGGCCCCGTGCAGGAGCGCGCGCGCCGGCCGCCGTTGCAGGTCCGTGCGCGCCACCGCCAGCGGCGCGCCGATCCGCCGGCGCATGGCGTCGCCGAGGAAGAAGCCGCCCGACTCGGGCACCAGCACCGTCGGCGACGGCGGCAGGTCGACCGCGGCCAGCAGGTGGTCGACGATCGGCGACAGCAGCGCCGGGTCGCGCGACAGCGCGCGGAAGCGGATGAAGAACTCGGTGTGGCGGCCGCCGCGCAGGCCGAAGTGGCCGCGCAGGAGCGCGCCCGAGCGGGCGAGCGCGTCGTGCACGAGCTGCGGCAGGCCGCGCCTCGGCTGCACCACCACCACCGACCGGATCTCGTCGTCGGTCGCCGTGTGCGCGCGCGGCTGCATCAGGCGACCTCGAGCTCTTGCACTCCTTCGGGCAGCTTCGTGCCCTGGACCGCGTAGCAGTAGACCTCCTCGGCGCGCCCGAGCAGCGACCGCGCCGGCGAGTCGACCGCGCGCTCCGACCAGGCGAGCGGCGGGCTGTCGTAGACCATCACGAACGGCCGGTGGTGGTCGACGATCCGCTCGACCTCGCCGGTCATCCAGTCGGCGCCCGCGACCAGCCGCAGGTCGTGCAGCTCGCGCTTGGCGATGACGATGTCCCACCGCAGCCGGTGCAGCTCGCTGCGGACGACGACCACGCCGCCCCGCGGCGCCTTCGCGCGCGCGAGGTCGATCACCGGGATCGCCGGGCCGGCGTCGTCGTAGGCGTGCTCGAGCGCGTCGTTCAGGATGTCCTGCAGGTGCAGCTCGGCGAGCGTGACCGCCTCGTCGCCGCTGATCACGGCCAGGCCGGCGTTGCGCGCGGCGGCGAGCGCCGTCTCGGCGACCCGGGCGACCGCGTCCGGCTCGAGGTGCTCGGCGAGCGCGTCCTCGAGCACGGCGCGCGACGCGCGGCCGCGGGCGTAGAGCTTGGCCAGCATGTGGGTGGCGGCGGTGACCGCGGCGTCGAGGTCGATGGCGACGGCGGCGGGGCCGCGCTCGAGGTCGACCAGCACGCGGTGGCCGAGCGGTGACAGCCGACACGGTCGCTCGCGCCCGTCGAGGGCGCCGGCCGGCCGCTCGGCGAGGCCGGCCCGCTCGAGGCCGGTGAGGATGTGGCTGATGCGGCCGGGCGAGAGCTGCGCGCGCAACGCCAGCTCCTTCGGGCGGATGGTGCCGTCGGCCATCGCGACGAGCACCTTCTTCCAGCCGGCGCGCAGGTTGACGGCGCGCACGAGCGGCGCCAGCTCGTCGGCCTCGGCGCCGGCGACGGTGAACGCGGAGGCGACGTGCTCCAGCATGAGCGCGGCGCCGCGGGTGAACGGATCGGGCGAGCGGACCAGCGCGTCGATGTGGCGGCGGACCTGCTCGACCGGCCGGTGCCGCCGGTTGGCGAGGTCGCGGCCGATCGCGCGGGCGGCCTCCGCCATCGAGCCGGGGTCGCCGGACTCGAGCAGCGCGATCACCTCCGAGCGATCGTCGGCGGCACCGGCGGCGCCGGAGGCGTCCGATGCGCCGGCGGCGTCCGACGCGCTGGCGGCTCCGTCCGCGGGCGGATCGGTGCGGGGCTCGAGGACGACCTGGACAGCGTGGCGACCGGTACTGCTGGTAGCGCGCTCCATGAGGGAGCCCCTTTCTCACGTGTGTGTCCGGGAGACCCGCCGCGATCCCAGGCGGCCGTTCCGGTACCCTGGCGCCAATCTGACAGGTGCTTGAGGCCCACGTCAAAGACTATTTCCAATCTGCTTGCCGTCAAGTTGCCGCAGGCCTCGGGAGTGGCTCGCGCTGCCCCACCACGCCCCGTCCGATCTCGTAGACGATGCAGCGACCGACCTCCCTGTCCTCAACGATCACCGGGTCTTCTCGGCTCGGGCGGCCCAGGATGGCCTGCTCCGGTCCGATGTTTGCGAAGAAGGTATGCGCCTGCGGGTCGCGCGCCATCCGTTCGGCGAACGAACGAAAATCGCCAAATTCGTTGCTCATCGACGGGATGAGCAGCAGTCGCGGCGCGAGGTGCGCGACGAGGTCCTGCCAGTCGGCGCGCATCGCGTCCTTGCAGATGAGCACGACCGCGCTCGCCCGCTCCGAGACGAGCACGACGATGCCGTCGCCCGGCCGGATGTGCTCGTAGCAGGGCGGCATCGTGCGCGGCAGGAAGAAGTCGGACAGCTTCGCGTGCTCGGCGATGACCTTGCCGTGGGCGAGCAGCGTGGCGACGTTGCGGCCCGGCTCGTCGCCGGTGCGCGGCGTGTGGCGGCTGCCCGCGAGCACGAGCGCGAACGCGGCGAGGCGCGGATCGGCGACCAGCCGCGCGTGCAGCTCCTCGGTGAGCGACAGCTCGGGGAGGACGAGCACGTCGGCGCCGAGCTCCGCCGCGTGATCGACGACGGCGTCGACGCGCTGCCAGTAGTCGGGCGCGCGCGGGCGCAGGCCGTAGAAGCGCGGCGCGCCGCCCGGCGTGATCGGATCGAAGTCGAACTCGTGCGGATCGTGGCTGACGACGCCGATCGCGACGCGGCGCCCGCGCACCATCGGCGACAGCCACGGGCCGACCCAGCGCAGGTGGACCTTGAGGCCGGCGGTCGACTCGGGGACGAGCGTCAGCCACTCGCCGCGATCGCCGGCGCGGCCGCGGTGCTCGGGGTTGCCGACCGCGCGCGGCCGGTAGTGCGCCGCCGGCGACTCGGTGATCGGCCACGGCTCGCCGGGGCCGACCTCGCGATCGACGTCGCGGAAGTAGTGGACGAAGAGGCTGCGGTGGGTGGTCTCGAGCCAGCGCGCGGCGGACAGCGCGACCAGCGCCGGCGGCAGCCGCTCGCTCGCCTCGACGAGGCGGTCGGCGAACCGAACGAGGCGCGGCGCGGCCCAGCGCTCGAGGCCGCGGTCGGCGAACTCGCGCGCGAGCAGCGCCTCGAAGTCGCCGACCGGCTGGAAGTACGTGTGACTGAACTTGTGGCGGCCGAGGAAGGTCTCCTCGCCGCGGCAGACGCGCAGCAGCGCGGCGACCACCTCCGTCACGTGCATGGACGGACGTCCCCGCAGCTCGGCGAGCACCGGCTCGAGCGCATCGACATCGGGACGATCGGTCACACTCATGAGAGATGTAGCAGAGCGGTTCGGTTGCTCCCGCGTGCACGAGCCTGACAGGCCACTGCGCGGATGAGCGGCGAAGGATCAACGCATCCGGCGGCGGCGGGACTGCAGTCGCCGGGCTGCGTGGCTCCCCGGCGGTGATCACGGCCACCGCGATCACCCCTGGAGGATGATCCAGGGGGTCACCGCGCGGCGCTGGAGAGCCACGCGCGAGCCGAATGTACCGCATCCCGACGACACGATGGGGATCGATCTTCGACGCCGCGCTCACCCGCTCACCGGCGTCGAGGAGCTCGGCCGTTCGCCCGCGCGGCGCCCCGGATCGATCGACGGGGAGCTCCAGGAAATGACGGGGACGCGCCGGGCGTTGGCGGGCGATGCGCCTGCGCGTGCGCGTGCGTCCGGGCTCGTCGAGCTGCCTCGCGATCGCAGCGGTGCTGGCGCTGCACGGGGACGCGCGTGCCACCCCGGCGGTCCAAGACGTGGCGGCGCGGCGCGACGAGGTCGGGCCGATCGGCGCGGTCGCGAGGCACGGGGCGCAGACGCTGTTCGTCGCGCTCGAGCCGTACCCCGAGGAGCACGCGGTGCTCCACGTCACCGATCGCGAGCTGCGCGATCTCCAGGTCGTCGACCTGCCCGGCGACAACGTGCTGTCGAGCGCGATCGCGGTGAGCGGCGACCGGGCGGTCGTCGGCCTGCCGAACGCGTCGGAGGACGGCGGCGCCGTCGTCCTCCTCGAGGCCGACCGCGCGCGCCGCTGGCACGTGCGCCAGACGTTCGGCGGACGCGCGTGGTTCGGCATCTCGGTCGCGATCCGCGGCGAGCTGGTGGCGATCGGCGACCGCGACCTGCCCGGCACCGACGACGGCTGGGGCCCGGGCGCGGTCCATCTCTACCGGCTGCGGGGCAGGCGCTGGCGCCTCGCGCAGGAGCTCTACCCCGCCGACCCGGACGTCCGCGGCTTCGGCTACCACGTCGCCATCGACGGTGACCGCCTCACGGTGCAGTCGATCTGGGACCGGCGCTACGACGACGCCGATCGCTACGCCTGCTACCACCTGCGCCGCGGCGTCGCCGTCCACGGGCGCTCGTGCACGGGCGCGCAGTCGTCGAGCATCTTCACCTCGCCGTCCGCGCGCTCGGCGAGCAGTTGCCCGACGAGGGCCACGCAGATCCGGGTCGCGAGCCGGCGATCCGGAAGCGCGACGCCGAGCTCGACGATGCGCGACTCCTTCGGGGCGCGCGCCGTGATCCGGCCGGCCAGGGACGCGTCGTCGACACCCTCGGCGCTCGCCACCCGATGGAGGAACGCGGGGTCGGTGAGCTGCGCGACGACCTCGCGCTGCAGCGACCGGGTCGCCTGCTCGGGGTCGCCGTCCGTGCCCGTGCCGAGCACCGCGATGCGCGGCTCGCAGACGACCGTGCCGATCGCCGTCGGCGGCGGTGGCTCGCGCCGGCCGTCGCCGCAACCGGCAGCCACGACGACGAGGAGTCCGCTGACCCGGCCTCGCATGCGCCGAGCTTCTCACGGCAGCCGGCGGTGAGGCGCGCCCGGGCCGGGCCGGTCGTTCGCAGTGGCGTCGCGGCGCGGGACAGGCGATGGTGACGGGCTTGGCCGCGGTCGCCGGGCGAGAGGAGCCACGATGACGCGGACGAGCAGGGACGTCGATGTCGAGGTCGCGCTGCGGCGGGCGCTGCTCGCGCTCGAGAGCGCGCGGGAGGTGGACTCCGAGCGGCAGGCGTTCGTCCACGCGCTGCGCGAGGAGGTCACGCGCCTGCTCGGCGGCGCCGACCGCCACGCCGAGGACGCGGCGGTGGCACGCATCGAGGCGCGCGCGGCCGAGCTCTACGAGGGGTTCCGGGAGGCGGCCGCGGTCGCCCCTCACCGGCTGCAGTTCGGCGAGCTCGTCGACAAGTACGCGATGCCGCCGCTCGACGGTCCGCCGTGCGGCGAGCTGATCCCGATCTGCGGCGCGCGCTGCTGCACGTTCGACTTCGCCCTCACGCCCCAGGACCTCGACGAGGGCGTCATCGCGTGGGATCGCGACCGGCCCTACCTGATCCGCCACGGCGACGACGGCGCCTGCGTCCACCAGGACCGCGCCACCGGCTTCTGCGGGGCCTACGAGCACCGCCCGGCGATCTGCCGCCGCTACGATTGCCGCGAGGATCCGCGGATCTGGGCCGACTACGAGGCCCGCATCCTGGCCGAGCCGGGCGTGGCCGATCCGCCGCACTGGGAGGGCACGCTCAACCTCTTCGAGCTGCTGCGCAAGCGCGACGACGCGCGCGCCGCCGAGCGGGCCGCGCTCCACCCGGCGCCGGCGCCGGCGCCACCGCCAGACGACCCCTGATCGCCGGCGCCGAGGCCGGCCGGGCCGGGCCCGTCGCGTTCATCGGGCGTCCGGAACGTGGCCCCGCCCCCGGCTCCGTACAGTCGGTGTTTCGAGCAGGGCTGTTCCGGCTGCACGGCAGTCGAGCCCTTCACCGCACCGGGGTGATACGATGGTCCACGATGGCGAGCACGGGGCGGCACGGCGGAACCCGGGGCGGACGGTCGAGAGCGTCGGCGGAGGCCGCCGAGTTCGCCGAGGGCGTGCGGCGCGCCGCGCTGGTCGCGGTGTTCGCGTACACCGCGTTCGTCGCCGTCGACGTCGTGCTCGCGCTGCTCGCCTATCACGACGCGCGCCTCGACCGGATCATCGCGTTCCGCATGGCCGGCGCCGGCCTGTTCTTCGGCTGGCTGTTCTGGGCGCGCGCGGCGCACGCGAGCCTGCGCACGCTGGTCGCGTCGACGACGTCGGTGCTGGCGGCCAGCGCGGTGCTGCTCGCGCTGATCGGCAACGAGCTCGGCGGGCTCGACAGCGCGTACGCGCAGGGGCCGGCCTTCTACTTCGTCGGCATCGCCGCGCTGGCGCCGTCGCCGTGGCGGCGGGTCGCCGTCATCCTCGCGCCGGTCTACGTCGCGTTCTTCGCGACGCTCGGGCTCGCGGCGCACGCGGACGATCCGTCGGCGTGGGCATCGACGGAGCTGGTCAGTCGGTTCGCCGTCGTCATGTTCATCCAGGCCGCGCTGCTCGGCTTCAGCGCGGCGGCGAGCCACCTGCTGTGGGCGTCGCGCGCGCAGCTCTACCGGGCGCGGCGGCTCGGCCGCTACCGGCTGCAGGCGCCGCTCGGCGCCGGCGGCATGAACGAGGTGTGGCTCGGCCGCGACGACAACCTGCAGCGCGACGTCGCGATCAAGGTCCTGCGCGACGCGCCGGCCGCCGACGACGAGCGGTGGCAGCGCTTCGAGCGCGAGGCGCAGGTGTCGAGCAGCCTGACCTCGCCGCACACGGTCGAGATCTACGACTACGGCGCCAGCGACGACGGCATCGCCTACATCGCGATGGAGCTGCTGCGCGGGCTCGACCTCGCCGAGCTGGTGCAGAGCTTCGGGCCGCTCGACGTGCGGCGCGCGGTGCACCTGATCCGGCAGGCCGCGAGCTCGCTCGCCGAGGCGCACGAGCGCGGCCTCGTCCACCGCGACGTCAAGCCGGCGAACGTCTTCGCGCTGTCGACCGGCGAGGCGCCGGACTTCGTGAAGGTGCTCGACTTCGGGCTGGTGCGCGAGCTGGTGCGCCCGGTCGGCCAGGGCACCCGCGAGGGCGTGATGCTGGGGACGCCGGCGTACATGGCGCCCGAGCAGTTCCTCGGCGCCGATGTCGGCCCGGCCGCCGACGTCTACGGGCTCGCGGCGACGCTCTACTACCTCCTGACCGGTGCGCCGCCGTTCGACGATCGCGGCGGCGGCGACGCGGCGCTGTGGCGGGCGCACACCCGCGACGCGCTGGTGCCGGTCGGCCGGCGGCGCGGCGACCCGGTGCCGGCGGCGCTCGAGACGGTGATCGCCACCGCGATGGCGAAGGACCCGGCGGAGCGCTACCGCGACGCGACCGCGTTCGGCAAGGCGCTCGACGCCATCGAGCTCGGCCGCTGGACCGCGACCGAGGCGGCCGCCTGGTGGACCGCGGCGCGCCTGACGCCGGTCTCCGCGCGCCGCCGCGCCTCCAGCGTCAGCCGCGCCGTCACCGTCGACACCTCGTCCGGCCACCGGACGCCTCCCGAGCCGTCCTAACCGCGCCGCCGGAGGTCGGCACGGGCGCGGCGATCAGCCGGTGCGGAACCGGCAGCGGGTCGCGCCGTCACTGTCGACACCTCGTCCGGCCACCGGACGCCTCCCGAGGCGTCCTGACCGCGCCGCCGGAGGTCGGCACGGGCGCGGCGATCAGCCGGTGCGGAACCGGCAGCGGATCGCGCCGATCGTGATCACGTCCTGATCGGCGAGCAGCCGCCGATCGATCCGGACCTGGTTGACGCTGGTGCCGTTCGTCGAGCCGTGATCGACGAGCACGAAGCCGCCTGGCGCGCGCTCGATCGCGGCGTGGTCCCGGCTCACCGCCGGATCGGTGAAGCGGACCTCGGCGTCGGCCGCGGTGCCCACGCGGGTGACCGGCCGGTCGAGGCGGAACGGCTGGTCCTGCAGCGGGCCCTCCAGCGGGATCAGCCAGGCGATCGGCTGCGGCGCCGCGGCCACCGGCGCGGCACCGGCGGCCCCCTTCGTGCGGCGGCGCGTGCGGGCGACGACGACGAGCGCGAGGACGCCGACGCCGCCGAGCGCCCCGGCGATCGGCCACAGCCACCCGCGTCGCGCGCCGGGGTGCGGCGGCGCCGGCAGGACCGCCGCCACCGTCGCGTCGGCCAGCGGCTCGCCGTCGTGGAGGAGGACGAGCTGGTGCTCGGCGCCGTCCCACGTGGGGCCGCGCGGCAGCCTGCCGGGCGCAGGCGGTCCGCCGGGGAACTCGAGCCAGAAGCGCGCCTCGAGCGGCTCGCGCACCGCCAGGGCGAGGTCGCTCGCCAGCGCGCGCGGGCTGGTGACCTTCAGGTAATGGTCGCCGCCGAGCGTCTTCATCACCCGCTCCGCGCTGCGGCGAGCCTTGGCGTCGGTCGGCAGGTAGTCGCTCGGGACCTCGAGGTGCAACGCGACGGTCTCGACGTGATCGCGGTCGAGCATGCGCTTGATCGGCACCACCCCGTCGACGCCCGCCGGGGTGACGCCGTCGCTGATCACGATCAGCGCCTTGCGCGACGCGGTGACCCGGTGGAGGTCCGCCTGCGCGGTCCGCAGGCCCTCGGCGAGATCGCGCCGGTTGTGGCCGCGCTGCAGCTCCTCGGGACCGAGCGCGGCGGCGTCGAGGCGGCGCAGATCGCCCATCGGCGCGCGGACGTCGGCGGTGCCGGCGTAGACGATCAGCTCGCCCAGCGATCCCGGCGGCCCGGCGTTGCGGAGCGTGCGCGGGACGTCGCCGGGCGCCGCCGCCGGCGCGTCGAGGGCTGCGCTCAGCGCGTCGTAGATGCCGGCGATCGCCGGGTGGGCGTCGCCGGCACCGCCGACCGTGTAGCGGCCGTTGCCGAGGTAGTACTCGGCGCCCTCGACGAGGAGGACCACGGCGAGGGTCTCGTTCGACTGGGCGTACTGGATCACCCGGCTCGCCGCGATCCCGGTGCCGTGGCCGTCCACGTCCTTGAGCCGCCACGCCTTGCGCTCGCCGGACGCCGGCGCCGGCACGCCGGTCACCTGCACCCGCAGGTGCGGCGGGACCGCGCCGTCCGGCCCGCGGTCGCCGGGCAGCACCTCGACGACCTTCCAGCCCTCTCGATCGGCGCGTGCGGGCGTCGTTGCGAACAGGCCTGCGATCAGCGACGCCGTGAGGCTGATCGCGGGCACCCCGAGCCGTCGCCGGCCATGGAACCGGGTGCGCATGGGCCGATAGTAGGACATCAAAGTAATCTCGCAACCCGCAGCTTGCCTGCCTCACGGAGCGAGGGCGCGCGGCGGTCGTCGAGGGCGGCGGCGGTCGTCGAGGGCGCAGGCGGTCGTCGAGGGCGGCGGTCGTCCGAGGGCGCCGGCGTCGTCGAGGGCGGAGGCGGTCGTCGAGGGCGCCGGCGTCGTCGAGGGCGCCGGCGTCGTCGAGGGCGGAGGTCGTCGAGGTCGGAAGTCGTCGGGGCGGGCTGTCGTCGAGGGCGGCGGCGGTCATCGATGGCGCCGGCGGTCGTCGAGGGCGCGGGGCGTCGAGAGCGGCGGCGGTCGTCGAGGG
>DASZXE010000839.1:0-2037 GCA_035546475.1 Kofleriaceae bacterium | reverse complement strand
GGCCGCGGCCGGATCGTCGGGCGGCGCCCACAGCCGCTCGAGGCGG
Source organism: Kofleriaceae bacterium (assembly GCA_035546475.1). GTDB lineage: Bacteria > Myxococcota_A > Polyangia > Haliangiales > Haliangiaceae > UBA2376. The sequence continues at coordinate 1,991 of DASZXE010000839.1, read as the reverse complement.
CGCGCGAGCGCGTCGTGCGACGGTGGCAGGCCGGCCGGCGCCTCGGTCGGCTCGACGAGGCCGATCAGCCGCTCGTCGAGGCAGGGGATGCCGGTGAGGTGGTGCAGCACGCGCTCCTCGATGCGGAGCGGGGCGCGGGTCAGCGAGTCGTGGCCGGCGACCTCGACGAGGCGGAAGCGTCGGAGCGGCGCGGTCGGCGCGAGCGCGCTCCAGTGGGCGCCGGGCAGCGCGGCGAGAGCGAGGCCGAAGCTGGCGGAGGCGGTGCGCGGGTCGGTGGCGCCGTCGGCGGCGGCGCAGATCTGCGCGACCTCGGCCGACAGCTCGACGCCGGCGCAGAGCAGCAGGACGTCGCGCTCGAACGGCGACAGCCGGGCCAGCTCGCAGAGGACCTCGATCGCGGCGGGCGACGGCATCGCCGCGCGGGTGGCGGCCAGCTCGAGCTCGGCGGCGCGCACGGCGGCCAGGGCCTCGGTGACGTCGACGGCGAGGTCGGGCGCGCCGGCCGCGGCGACGGCCGCCGCCCGGTGCTGGGCGTGCACGGCGACCCGCGCGGCGACCAGGCCGACCGCCGCCATCAGGCAGCGCTGGTTCGCCTCGAGCCACGCGGCGGGACGGCCGGCGCTCACTGGATGGTCACCTGCTGCGAGGTGTCGAACGCGAGCGTCGGGTAGGTGACGAGGCGGCTGTCGACGCCGTCGACACGGACGCGGACGAACTGCGTGCCCTTCGGCGCCTTGCGCACGACGAACGCGAGCTGCGTGACCTTGGTCGCGCGGGCCGGCGCGCGCACGAGGCGGTCGCCGACGATGAGCGCGACCTGCTGCTCGGGCCACACGCTCGCGGCGAAGGTGACGGTCAGCGTGACGTCGCCGTTGCCGTCGACGGTCGCCGGGTCCGGCTGGACGTCGGTGATGACCGGCGCGAGCTGGAAGCCGACCTGGTTGGTCACGACGCCCGCCGCGCCGTCGGGGCCGACCGTCAGCCAGCAGGCGCCCGCCGGCCAGCCGGCGAGCGCGGCCGGGTCGCTCGGCAGGACGAAGCTGGCGCGGGTCGCGGTCGCGCCGGCGGACGCGACCACGGTGAGCGGCGTCGCCGACAGCGGCGTCGTGAAGCAGGCGGTGACCGCGGCGCCGTCGAGGTGGAAGCCGGTGACCGTGATCGTCTCGCCGAGCTGGGCGGACGGCGCGCCGCTGGGCAGGCTCCAGCCGGTGAGCGTCGGCACCGGCGGATCGAGGTCGGCGGCGGTCGTCATGGTCGGCGCGAGCACCGGCAGCGGCGCCGACGAGCGGCGCGCGCTGTCGATCAGCACCACCGAGGCGAGGTAGGCGATCGACGGCCGGTAGGTCGCCTGCGCCATCGTCCACACCTTCGACATGTCCTCGAGCGACAGGCTGATCGGCGTCAGCCGCACGCGCTCGACCTGGCGGTTGAGATCGGCCTCGGCGATCGCGGCCTGGATCGTCGACGGAAGCAGGATCGCCTGGTCGTTGAGCTGCGCCATCGCCCAGCCGAGCGCCCGGTGGGCGAGGTCGTCGGCGTCGCCCTCGCCCCACGCCGACAGCAGGTAGTAGAGGTCGAGCGCGAGCGGCGGCATCGCGCTCTCGTTCGGGCGCAGCCGCGGCGGGTCGAGGTTGCGCATCGCCGGGTTGGGGCGGATGTCGTAGAGGAAGAGGTTGAGCTGCGTCTTGGTCACCGCGTTGCGCGCGCGGTCGAGCGGCTTGATGGTGACCTCGACGTCGTTGAGCTTCGGGTCCTTCGGCGGATCGACGCCGTCGATCGGGCTGCGCGCGCGGAGCAGCATGTTGCGCAAGGTCGTCGTCACCGCGCCGATGGCGAGCGTGTTGCTCATCGGCGATCCCTCCGCGCCAGGTGCTCCTCGAGCGACACGGTGGCGGCGCGCGGCGCGGGCGCGCGCGGCGCGGGGGCGGCCGCGGCCGCGGGCGTGATGGCGCGGACCTCGACGCGACCGATGTGGATGTGGACGACCGGCT
>DASZXE010000838.1:0-2768 GCA_035546475.1 Kofleriaceae bacterium | reverse complement strand
AGCCCGGCGCGCCGCCCGCCGCCGGCTTCCTCCTCGACGCCACCGTCCTCGACGGGGACGCCGCCGCCAGCCGCTTCGCCACCTCGTACGACGTCCGCTGCGTGCTCGCCGTCGGCGCCACCGCGCCCGACCAGGGCCTCGTCGTCATCGCCTTCTGCCGCGCCCCGGTCGAGCCCGCCGCGGTCCGCCTGCTGGAGGTCCTCGCCCACCACGCGCGCGTCGGCTGGCTCGGCAGCGACGAGCAGCGCGCGCTCCTCGGCCCGGGCCACGGGGCCGCCTTCGCCGACGCCCTCGACGATCTGGTCGGGCTGCAGGAGCGCCTGCTCGTCGACGGCGAGGCCGAGCACGCCCGCAGCCTCGAGCGCGCGCGCGCCGACGCCCAGCGCACCGCGCACGACGCCACCGTGAACGCCGAGCGGCAGGCGGCCCACCTCCACCGCGCGCAGCGGGCGATGGTGAACGTCATCGAGGACCTCCGCGAGGCGCGCGAGTCGCTGGCGGTCACCGTCGACCTCCGCACGCGCGAGCTCGCCACCGCCAACCGCCTCCTGCAGGCCCGCAACCGCGAGCTCGAGGAGTTCGTCTACATCGCGTCGCACGACCTGCAGGAGCCGCTGCGCACCGTCGCCGGCTACCTCCAGCTCGTGCAGCGGCGCTACGCCGGCGCGCTCGGCCTCGACGCCGACGAGTTCATCGGCTTCGCGATCGACGGCGCCCACCGGATGCAGGCGCTCATCGACTCGCTCCTGCTCTACTCGCGGGTCGCGACCAGCGACGCCGAGCTGGAGGCGGTGCCGCTCGACGACGCCGTCGACGGCGCGATGCGCAACCTCGCGCTGCGGATCGAGGAGACGTCGGCCGCGGTGCTGCGCGAGGCGCCGCTGCCGACGGTCCACGGCGATCGCGTGCAGCTCGTGCAGCTCTTCCAGAACCTGCTGTCGAACGCGATCAAGTTCGCCGGGCCGCGGCCGCCGCGCGTCCACCTGGCCGGCGGCGTCGACGGCGATCGCTGCACCGTCACCGTGCGCGACGAGGGGATCGGCTTCAACCCGCGCTTCGCCGACCGCATCTTCAAGATCTTCCGGCGGCTGCGGCGCGACACGCCGGGCACCGGCGTCGGCCTCGCCGTCTGCAAGAAGATCGTCGAGCGCCACGGCGGCACCATCGCCGCCGACGCGCGGCCCGACGAGGGGGCCACCTTCACCATCGAGCTGCCGGCGTGGCGGCCGCAGGAGGCAGCACCATGATCGAGATCCTGCTCGTCGACGATTCGGAAGCCGACTGCCGCCTCACCGTCGAGGCGCTGCAGGACGGCAAGCTGAAGAACGTCATCCACGTCGCCAACGACGGTGAGTCGGCGCTCGCGCTCCTGCGCACGCCCGGCCGCCGGCGCCCCGATCTGATCCTGCTCGACCTCAACCTGCCCGGCCTCGACGGCCGCGAGGTGCTCGCCGAGATCAAGGGCGACCCCGCGCTGGCGACCATCCCGATCGTCATCCTGACCACGTCGCGCGCCGAGGCCGACCTCCTGCGCACGTACCAGCTCCACGCCAACTGCTACATCACGAAGCCGGTCGACTTCGAGCAGTTCGTGCAGGTGGTGCGCTCGATCGAGAGCTTCTGGTTCACGGTCGTCAACCTCCCGCCCCACGAGGCGCCGCGGTGACGGCCGCCGGCCGCCTGCGCATCCTGCTCGTCGAGGACGAGCCGGGCTACGCGCGCTTCCTCCGCGAGGTGCTGCTCGCCGAGGAGACACGCGACCACGAGGTCACCTGGGTGGCGACGCTCGAGGACGCCGGCGCGCGGCTCGCCGAGGCGCCGTTCGACCTGGTGCTGCTCGACCTCGGCCTGCCCGACGCCGACGGCGTCGAGGCGTTGACCGCGGTGTCGGCGCAGGCGCCGTCGTCGGCGATCGTGGTGCTGAGCTCGATGGGCGACCTCGAGCTGGCGCTGCGCAGCGTACGGCTCGGCGCGCAGGAGTACCTGGTCAAGGGCCAGTCCGAGCACCTGCTGCTGCCGCGCGCGCTCCGCCACGCCGTCGAGCGCAAGCGCCTGCAGGACGCCGCCGACATCGCGCGCGCCGAGGCGGAGCGGGCGAGCGCCGCCAAGGACGAGTTCCTCGCCATGCTCGGCCACGAGCTGCGCAACCCGCTGGCGCCGATCGTCACCGCGCTCGCGATCATCCGCGACCGCGAGCCGAAGGGGATCGACCGCGAGCTGACGATCCTCGAGCGGCAGGTCGACAGCGTGGTGCGCCTCGTCGACGATCTGCTCGACGTCTCGCGCATCACGCGCGGCAAGATGGAGCTGCACCCGGTCGACGTCGACCTCGCCGATGTCGTCGCCGACGCGGTGGAGACCACGCGGCCGCTGTTCGATCGCCGCCGCCACCGCCTCGACGTCGAGGTGCCGCACGGCACCTGGGTCGTGCACGGCGATCGCGTGCGGCTCGCGCAGGTGGTCGCCAACCTCCTGTCGAACGCGGCGAAGTACACCGAGCCCGGCGGCCACGTGCGGGTGACCGCGAGCGACCGCGGCGGCAGCGTGTCGCTGTGCGTGCGCGACAACGGCATCGGCATGGCGCCGGCCTTGCTCGCGCGGGCGTTCGGGCTGTTCGAGCAGGGACCGCAGTCGCTCGACCGGTCGATCGGCGGGCTCGGCCTCGGCCTCGCGATCGTGAAGAACCTGGTGACGATGCACGGCGGCACCGTCGTCGCCGAGAGCGAGGGCCTCGGCCACGGCAGCGCGCTGACCGTGACGCTGCCGCT
>DASZXE010000837.1:0-4418 GCA_035546475.1 Kofleriaceae bacterium | reverse complement strand
CCGGCGCGGGGCACCGTCGAGTAGCGGCTGCGCGCCGCCGCCCCCACGCAGGAGGCGCCGGCGGCCGTCCCCGACCTGGCCGCCGCCGAGGCCGCCGCGCGCCAGCGGGACCTCGACCTCACGCGCGACGCTCCCGCGCTGCACGCCGCGGCGCGGGCCGCCGCGGCGCGGCCGCTCGACGATGCAGGCGCGGCCACGCAGGCCGACGCGCCGCGGGGCCTCGGCACCGTGGTCGTCACCTTCCGCGCGCCCGGCGCCGACACGCCGATCGATCTGAGCCGCTTGCCGGCGGAGAGCTACGAGCTCGTCTACCCGGCCGGCGTGGCGAGGCTCGCGACCGTCGTCGGCCCCGACGCGCGCTTCACCCGCCTCACCGATGCGCCCGCCACGGTGGAGCTGCGGCTCCACGATCCCGACGCGCGAGCATCGGTGTCGTACACGGCGGAGCTTCCGCCGTGCACGCCCGGGTAGGAGCCGGGCGCGCGGTCGCGGCGTCGTCAGCCGTCTGACGTCGGCGGGCGGTCCTGGGTTGCCTGCTCGGGTGGCGGGTGCAGTGCGCGCCGCGGACGCCGCGCCAGACGCACGCGGCAGACGCACGCGCCGCTGTCCGGGTAGCGGACATCCGTGCCTCACGGTGTGCAGCGCTCGGCGTGACCAGCGCCGCGCCGGCGCCGGTGCCCGCCTGGCGTCCGCTTCGTCCGGGAAGCGGACAGCTCGGCGCGCGCGGCGCAAGCCCGCGAGCTCGATGGCAGACCGGCCGGAGTGTGCACGCCGCCGCCGGCGACGGAAGAGCGAGGCGCGACACCTCCGGCGATGGCGCGACGGATGCAGTGGCCCCGGCGCACCTGCCCAGGAGTCCCGCATGCAGCCCGACGGCAACGACGCGCGCGAGTGTCCTCACGCCACGATTGGCCTCCTCTCCTTCGTCGCGATCGTGCTGGCGATCGCGATCGCCTCGCTGTGGAGCATCGACCCGACCGAGGACGTCGTCGGCAGCCTGATCGTCGTCCCGTTCGTGATCCATGTCCTCCATCGCCACGCAATCCATGCGCGACGCGCGCGGACCTCGCATGCCTGACCGCCGCGACGCAGGCACGCCCGACCTGCGGGCCGTGGAACCCTGACCCTCGCACGCCGGCGGCCCGGACCGCGCCGGGACGCGCGCCGCGCAGGCGTACCGTCGCGCGGGACCTGCAACGGTGCCGTGCCGGTCCACGGGATCACGCCGCTTCTGCGGCGCCGCGCCCATGAGACCGCGCGCGGGACACGCGCGCGCCGGCGGCGAGGTGGTCAGTCCGTACTGGAACGTTGACTCCGCGCCCGGCGGCCTGCACCTCAGTGGCACCAGCGCATCACGGTGCCGGCCGTCGGGACGAAGACCTCGTCGTTGCCGTGGAACAGCCCGGCCGCCTCGACCGAGGTCTCGAGATCGGCGACGAGCGTGCCGGCGGCCGCGTCCCACAGCTTCACGAACGCCTGGCCGCGCCGGTCGACCGGGTCGCGCCGCGCGCTCGACGCCACCAGCGTGCCGTCGGGCGAGACGTCGAAGACGTCCGGGTGCGTCGGCTGCGGGCCGAACGTGCGGATGACGGCGCCGGTCTGGCGATCGACGCGCTCGAACTGCGGCGCGAAGTTGTCCGGATCGGCGCGCACCTCGCTGGCGCCGTCGGGGAAGACGCCGCTCGGCTGGTCGAGCGGCCCGCCCGGCACCGACGCCGGCGCGCCGGTGGCCACGTCCCACGCGCTCCGCGTCGTGTTGCCGCTCGCGTCCTCCGTGTCCTCGACGAGCGTGGCGCCGTCGGGGGTCTGCGCGACCGCGACGGCCGGCGTGCCGTGACCGTTGCCGCACGCGACGCCGTCCGAGGTCCCGTCGAGCTGGACCGCGCGGAGGACGTGCGGCGGCGCATCGCCTTCGAGGACGCGGGCCAGATCGGCCGTCATCACGATCCGGCGGGTGGCCGCGACCGGGAGGCTGTGCACGACGGCGCCGTCGCTCGCCTGGTGGATCTCGACGACGCGGCCGCCGGCGCCGTCGGCCAGCGTCGCGAGCGTCGCGCCGTCGTCGGAGACGGCGAGCGGCTGGCTGGTGACCTCGGCGACCGGCAGCGCCGCGCCGGTGTGCGCGTCGAAGAGCCCGATCGCCGGGCCGCCGCCGGCGTCGACGCCGAGCGCGATCACGTGGCCATTCCGCGACACCGCGAAGGCGGGCACGTACGGCGCCTGGTGATACGGCGCGTACGCCAGCTCGACGCGGTTGCCACCGTCGGCGGCGTCGACCAGGTACGCGTTGCCGCCGCCGACGTACGGGCCGTTCCCGTACCAGCCGTTCTCGACCAGCAGCAGCCGGCTGCCGCCGTCGACGTAGGCGACACCGAGGACGCTGCCCATGAACGCCGGATCGGCCGCCAGCGGCACGGTGGCACCGGTCGCGACGTCGTACTCGGTGAGGCCGGCGGAGCTGCCGACCGCGAGCCGCGTGCCGTCCGGTGAGAAGGCCGCGCCGCCGATGTCGTAGAACGGCAGCGGCGCGGGCGGACGCGTCATGACGTGCTCGAGCGCCCCGGTCGCGACGTTCCACAGCGCGACCTGCCCGGCCGGATCCTCGACGGTGGCGAGGGTCGCGCCGTCGGGGGACAGGGCGGCGAAGGTGACGCGGCCGAGGCCGTGGACGAACCGCCCGCGCGCGTGCAGGGCCGGCAGGTCGAGCACGAACGCCTCACCCGCGTCGGTGACGAGCGCGGCCGAGCCGAGGTCGGCGGACGTCGCGATCACGCGCGCGCCGCCGCTGCCGTACGCACCGCAGCGGTGCCAGCCGGCGGGCCGGAGCGCGCCGGCGATCGTGCTCATCGGCGACGGTGTGACGAGCGCGCTGCAGCCGGGCGGCAACGACGAGCCGGCGTCAGGCGGCGGCGCCGCATCCGGCGACGGGGAGCCGCCGTCGGTCGGGACCGCACCGTCCGTCAGCGCTGCATCGACACCGTTCCCCGCGTCGGGCTGATCGACTCCGCCCGTGGACGACGAACCGTGACAGCCCATCAACACCAGGAATACCGGCCATGACCTCATGGCGGTCAGTGGAAGCAAGGCGAGTGCCGGGCTCAGCCGCGCTGCGCCTGCGTGCTACGTTCACCGCATGCGGCCACGGAGGCTCGTGGCAGTGGCTGCCTGCGGGCTCGCGGCGTACGCGTGGCACGGGCGCCCGCATGGCCCGCGGCACGCGCGCGCCGGTAGCGGTCACTTCCGTCCGGCGGCCCCGATGCTCCAGGCGCGCGCGCACCCGGCGGCGGTCCTGCTCGCCGACGGCACCGTGCTGGCCTGCGGCGGCGCCGACGTCGGCCACGAGCCGCTGGCGAGCTGCGAGCGCTACGATCCGCGCACCGACCGCTGGACGCCGGCCGCGAGCATGGACCGGCCGCGCAGCTTCTTCCCGATGGTGCGCCTCGCCGACGGTCGCGTGCTCGTCGTCGGCGGGGCCTCGACCGCCGGCGCCACGCCGGCCGAGCTCTACGAGCCTGCCCGCGATCGGTGGTCGCCCATCGCGCCGGTGGCGCGCCCCGCCACCGGCGCGAGCCTCACCGCGCTGCCGGCGGGCGGCGCGATGCTGGTGGCCGGCTCGCAGGCGGGCAACGACGTCCACGACGACAGCTTCCTGCTCGATGCGCGGACGGGCGCGTGGCGCGACGGGCCGGCGCTGCGGCTCGGCCGCCAGGCGCACTGCGCCGCCTGGACCGATGACGGGCTCGTCGTCGCCGGCGGACGTGGTCAGTACGAGCCGTGCTGGCCGACCGAGTGGCTGTGTCTGCGCGGCGGCGGCGCGCCGTCCCTGCGCTCCGTCGAGCGGCTCGGCCCGCGCGCCTCGCGGTGGAAGGCCGGGCGCGACGCCCCCGTGCCCCTGCCCTACTGCCGCACGACCGTCGTCGGTCCGCACGCGTTCCTCGCGGTCGAGAGCACGAAGGATCAGAGCGCGCGCTACGACTCGGCGCGCGATCGGTGGCAGGTGCTGGCGTCACCGGGGCGCGCGCTGTCGACCCGCGCCGTCGCGCCGCTGCCGGGCGGCGGCGCGATCGCCGTCGGCGGCTTTCCCGCGCGCGACGCACCCGAGCCGACCGCCTCGCTGCTGCTCGCGCCGGGCGCCGACCACTGGACGTGGGGACCGCCGCTCGCCGTGCAGCGCACCTGGACCACCGCGGTCCCGCTCGCCGATGGCCGCGTGCTGGTGCTCGGCGGCGCGCCGCTGCGCAGCGGCGCCGTCGCCGACGTCGAGCTCTACGAGCCCTGACGCGCGTCACTCCGGCGCGATCGCGCGCGCGCTTGCGATACTCGGTCTCGAGCGCCACCGGCGGCTCCGGCGTCGTGCCGGCGATCACCCGTTGGGCCTGCGTCGGATCGCACCGCCCGGTCGCGGTCAGCGCACGATC
>DASZXE010000836.1:0-8628 GCA_035546475.1 Kofleriaceae bacterium | reverse complement strand
GCACGCCCCGCCTCGATGGCCGGGGCCGCCGGCGTCTCGTCCACCGACGGCCCGTAGATCGCCTGCTCGCGCGCCTTCCGGTCGCGCGCCTCCGACACCTCGTGCATCGAGTCGGAGATGCTCGCGGCGACGAAGACGACGCCAATGATCCCGACCAGGATCCCCAGCGGCACCGCCAGCGCGCCGGCCCAGGTCGGCTTCGCGCCGAGCTTCGTCAGCCTGCGGTCCGCGAGCTGCGCGCTCACCGCGCTGCCGAACCCGAACACCGGCACCAGGTAGAAGACGAGCGGGACCTTCACCAGGCAGAGGCTCAGCACGCCGACGACCAGCGCGTCACGCGCCCGCTTGCGCAAGGCCTCGATCGTCGCCGGATCGTCCCCCACGCCTCGACTGTATCACCCGTCCGGCACGGTCTGGCCGCCCCCCGGGGCCCGTCGCGCGGATCGATCCCCGCGACGCACGCTCGCCCGGTCGTGGGCGACTGACACGGATCGTGATGGTCAGTTCGGCGGCGGCGCGTCGTCCGGCACGCGGTACGGCCCGCGCGGGCGCGGGCGCGGCGGAGGCGCCGGCGCGGGGCGCGGCGCGGCGAGCCGCGGCCACCCGTCCATGTACGTGAGGGCGACCGCGCTGGCGAGCAGCTCCGGCAGCACCGCGCTGACGCCCGCGTAGATCGCGACCAGGACCGTCAGGCCGGTGACCGCGTGGACGAGCATGCGGCCGCGCAGCTCCAGCACGAACCAGATGCGGACGAGGCGCAGCGGGAACTGCAGCGCCCACGCGATGACCAGCGCATCGTCGAGCGCCCAGCAGCCGAGGTACAGCCGGTGGTCCACCGACGGCATGACGAGCGACACCAGCGTCGCGCCGCCGCCGGCGATGAGCAGCGCCGCAGCGACGTAACGCGCGAACGGCCGCGTGCCCCACGCCGACACCAGGTCGCTGCCGCACACATACACCGTCACGCAGCCGAAGACGAGCGACCACGGCCCGACCGCGATGAACGGCCAGGTGACCAGCCGCCACAGCTCGCCGTGCCACACGCGCGACGACGACAGGCCGAGCAGGAAGACGAGGTCGCCGCCCTCGCGCGCATCGATGGCGACGGCCAGCGACAGCACCAGGATCACGACGACGAGCCCGACGATGATCCGGGGTGGCCGCGGCCGGTCGAACACCATCCGCCGACGATACCCCAGGACGCGTCGGCCGCGCCGACGACCGCCCGGGCCAGGGCAGACCGCGCATTCCACCCGAGCCCCCGATCAGCCCGACGCGTCGTGGTCGGCCGCGCGAGCGCTCGCTAGAGCTTCACGCGCGCGCTGTCGGGGTCGTACATGGGCCGCAGCGAGACGCGCGCCGGGTAGAGGCGGCCAGCGATCTCGACCTCCCAGCGGCCCTCGGCGAGGAAGGCGGCGTCGATCGTCCGGTCGGCGGACAGCATCGCCAGGCCGACCGCGCCGCCCAGCGTGTGCCCGTACGACGCCGCCCGCACGTAGCCGAGCGCCACGCCGTCCTTCCGCACCAGCTCGGCGTGGAACATCAGCGGCTCCGGATCGAGGACGAGCACCTGCACGAGCCGCTTGCGCAGCGGCTGGCCCTTCTGCGCGATCGCCGCCTCGCGCCCGAGGAAGCCGCCCGGCTTGTTCCACGCGACCGCGAAGCCGAGCCCCGCCTCGAGCACGGTGTCGGTGTTGTCGAGGTCGTGGCCGTAGTCGCGGTACGCCTTCTCCAGGCGCAGGCTGGCGAGCGCCTTCAGCCCGGCGTGGCGCAGGCCGAGCGGCTCGCCCGCCGCGACCAGCCGCTCGTACGCGTGCACCGCCTGCTCGGTCGGGATGTAGAGCTCGTAGCCGAGCTCGCCGAGGTAGGTGATCCGCACGCACAGCGCGCGGGCGAAGCCGAGGTCGAGCTCGCGCGCCGCGCGGAACGGGAACGCCGCGTTGCTGACGTCGGCGGTCGTCACCGCGGCGAGCAGCTCGCGCGAGCGCGGGCCCTGCACGTTGAGCTGCGCCCAGCCCGACGTCACGTCGGTGATCGCGACGCGGCGATCGCCCGCGTGCCGGCGCATCCACGTCTCCGCGTGGCGGTGCGCGGTGTCGGACGCGACCACCCAGAACCGCTCGTCGTCGAGCTTCGTCACCGTCAGGTCGGCCTCGACGGTGCCGCCGTCGTTCAGCCACTGCGTGTACGTGATCTGGCCGGCCGGCCCGTCGACGGCGTTGGCCGACAGGTGATCGAGCAGCGCGCCGGCGTCGCGGCCCTCGACGAGGAACTTGGCCATGAACGACATGTCCATGACGATCACGCCCTCGCGCGCGGCCCGGTGCTCCTCGGCCCAGTGCGGGAACCACGGCGGGCGCGTCCAGCCGAGCGCGCCGACCTCCGGCGCCAACCCGGGCGGCGCGTACCAGTCGGGGCTCTCCCACCCGCTGACGTCGCGGAAGCAGGCGCCGCGCGCCGCCAGCTGGTCGTGGAAGGCCGACCGCTTCGCGCCGCGCGCGGTCGTCATCGACCGGTACGGGTAGTGGCACTGGTAGACCATGCCGAGCGACTCGACGGTGCGCGTGCGCCGGTACTCGGGGTTGGTCTGGTAGCGGTGGAGGCGATCGATGTTGAAGCCGGTGACGTCGACGTCGGGCCGGCCGTGGACGATCCAGTGGGCGAGCACGCGGCCGAGGCCGCCGCCGGTGAGGATGCCGATCGAGTTGAGGCCCGCGGCGACGAAGTAGTTCTTCAAGGTCGGCGCCTCGCCGACGACCGGCGCGAGATCGGGCGTGAAGCTCTCCGGTCCGCAGAAGAACTTGCGGACGCCGACCTCGAGCGACGCCGGCACCCGCTGCATCGCCTTCTCGACGTACGGCCCCATGCGGTCCCAGTCGGGCGGCAGGGTGCCGAACGAGAAATCGTCGGGCACGCCCTCGACGCGCCACGGCGCGCAGACCGGCTCGAACAGGCCGATCATGAGGCCGCCGACCTCCTCGCGAAAGTAGCCGTACGAGCCGGGGTCCTCGAAGACCGGCCACGACGGCGACACGCCGGCGATCTTCTCGGTGATGAGGTAGTAGTGCTCGGCCGACTGCAGCGCGATGTCGACGCCGTGCTTCGCGCCGAGCTGGCGAGCCCACATGCCGGCGCAGTTGACGACGTACTCGGCCTCGACGGTTCCGGCGGTCGTCTCGACGCCGGTGACCACGCCGCGCTTCCGCGTCACGTCGGTGACGGCGACGCCCTCGACGAGCGTGGCGCCGGCCATCCGCGCGCCCCTGGCGAGCGCCATCGTGACGTCGACCGGATCGGCGCGGCCGTCGCCGGGCACGTAGAAGCCGGCGAGCAGGTCGTCGGTGCGCGCGAGCGGGAACAGTTCCTTCATCTCGCGCGGCGAGATCTCGTGGACGTCGACGCCGCAGTGGCGGTTGAACGCGGAGACGCGTCGGTACTCCTCGAGGCGATCCCGATCGCCGGCCGCCTCGATGAAGCCGACCGGCTTGAAGCCGGTGGCCTGGCCGGTCTCGGCCTCGAGGCGCGCGTACAGATCGCGCGTGTACTTGCGCATCTCCATCGACGTCTCGGAGAACGAGCCGAAGCGGACGATGAGCCCGGCGGCGTGCCACGTCGTCCCTGACGTCAGCCGGTCGCGCTCGAGCAGCAGCACGTCCTTCCAGCCCAGCTTCGCCAGGTGATACGCGACCGAGCAGCCGATGATGCCGCCGCCGATCACGACGACGCGCGCGCGCGCAGGCAGAGCCGGGAGATCCATTCGCGCCAGTATAGCCACGGCCGATCGCCGCCGCTCCCGCGGGCTCTGTCACGGAGTCGGATCCGCGGGACGATGATGGGGTGCGAGCGCGGTGGAGATCGTCCACCAGCACTAGCGCGCCGGCGGCGGGGCGGCGCCGAGCGCGAGCCGCACGCCGAGGCCGAGCGTCGCCTCCTCGGTGAGCATGCGGATGCCCTTGCGATCGCCGACGTCGGCGGAGACGTAGAGCATGGTGTCGCCGAGCGCCGACGGCAGCGCGACGCCGGCCAGCGCGCGGACGAGGTAGGCGTCGGGGAAGCGGCGGCCCTCGAGGTCGTCGCCGAGCTGGTACTCGCCGTACGCCGACACGAACGGGTGGACGCGCCGCCAGCCGGTCCAGCGCAGGTGGAGATCGAGCCCGGCCCCGGCCGCGTAGCTCGAACGCCCGGGCAGGTAGACCATCGCGGTCACCCGGGCGGCGGTGCGCCAGTCGCCGTGCTCGCGCGCGGCCGCGACGTCGACGAGCAGGTCGTCGCCGACGAACGGCTCGGCGCTGACGTCCATGCCGGCGTCGCCGGCGTTCGAGCCGGTGTAGTGCTGGCTCTCGTGGCGCACCTGGCCGGTCAGCTCCAGCGCGCAGCCGTCGCACAGCCGCGCGGCGAGCCGGTCGAACGCGACCGCCGCGTAGTAGGCGTACGAGCCGCGCCACAGGATGGCGCCGTCGGCGCGCGGGAAGAGGCCGAAGCCGTGCGTCTCGCCGTCGCTCTCCAGCTCGAGGAGGCCGGCGAAGCCGAGCCGCAAGGTCACCGACGCGCGCGGGATGGTGACGAACGCGAGCTCGCCGCCGGCGGTGCGGACGTCGCGCGGGAGGATCAGCAGGTTCATCGCCGGCGTGTCGCGCGAGGCCGACCAGGTGCGCGCGATGCGGCGCGAAGGCCCGAGCCACGACCAGTCGTCGGCGCGGGCGGCGGGCACCGCGGCCGCCAGCGAGGCCGCCGCGGCGGCGACGGCGAGCGCACGCGCCCTCACTCGGGATCCCCGTAGAAGCGGAAGCTCACCAGGTGGAGGCCGGGCGCCGCCGCGCCGTCGGTGACGTAGCTGACGTGCAGCGTGCGCGCGTCGCCGTGGCGCAGGCCGCTGTGCTCGCGGCCGCCGGCGGGGAAGAACGAGTCGGGCACGGTGTCGAACAGGTCGATCGGGTGGCCGTAGCCGTCGGTGGCCTTGTCCGAACGGCGGACATCGACGCGGTTCTCGAAGAGGTCGAGCGTCGTCGCCAGGTAGCCGCCGCCGTACGCCGACAGGGTCAGGGCGCCCTGCGTGTCCATCAGCTCGGTGGCGTTGGTCGCGTCGTCGATCCAGCCGTCGAACGCGTTCCACACCTGCCACGCTGCCGGGTCGCGCACCCGATCGATCGGCGCGCCGCTCACCGTGCACGGCGTGACGAACGCGGCGACCTTGCGGCAGCCGGCGACGATCGCGCGATCGCCGACGACGAGGCCGCCGCGATCGAGCATCCGCGTCGTGCCGGGCCACAGGATGGGGTCGCCGCCGGCGAGGACGCGCTCGCAGGAGGTCGCGCCGGGCACGAGCACGCACAGGCCGGTGCCGAGCTCCTGCGCGTCGAAGAAGCCGGGGCCGAGCAGCGCCTCGACGTAGAACAGGTAGCCGGTGCCGTCGTGGACGAAGCCGCCTCGCGGCAGGAGCGCGAGCCGCTTGCCGTCGGTGCGCGCGGCGTTGGCCGCCTCCTCGCCGGCGGTGAGCGCGAGCAGCGACACCGGGCGGCCGCCGGCGTCGGTGACGAACGCCGGCCCCTGGCTGCACGCGCCGGCGGCGTCGGCGACGACCGCGGCCGCGCCCGCCACCGAGCCGCCGCCGGCGAGGTCGACCTGGTCCCACAGCCACAGCGAGTGGTCGGGGTACTCGAGCGACGCCGGCGCGCCCCAGCCGGCGACGCCCGCCGGCTCGGGGACGACGCAGTCGCGGACCACCTCGCCGACGGCGCTCGTGTGCTCGTCGATCGGGTCGACGCACGCCGGCAGCGCGACGGCGCCACCGGTGCTCGCGATCAGGGCCAGGCCGAGCGGCCACGCACGATGTTCCATGTCCCGATCACACCCGAGCGGGCGCGGATGGGAACCGGCGCGCGTGCGATCTGGCGCCGCACCTCGCGTCGCCCCGGCCGGGAGGCGGTCAGGGCAGGGTGCAGTTGTTGCGGCAGCCGTCGTTGTTGTTGGCGTTGCCGTCGTCGCACTGCTCGCCGGCGGCCGGGTTCACGAAGCCGTCGCCGCACAGCGGGAGCGTGCAGTCCATGTCGCAGGTGGGGGTGTTGTGGAAGCCGCCGGGGTCGCACTGCTCGCCCGACGCCGGGTTGCGGTAGCCGTCGCCGCACACGGCCAGCGTGCAGTCGGGGTCGCAGCCGACCGTCGCGACCGGGCCGCCGTCGCACTGCTCGCCGGGATCGACGATGAAGTTCCCGCAGACGGCGTTGTGCGGCAGCCGGCAGTCGTGCTGGCAGCCGTCGCCGTCGACGTGGTTGCCGTCGTCGCACTGCTCGCCGGCGGCGACGTCGACGATGCCGTTGCCGCAGGTCTCCGTCGAGCGGCAGTCGGCGCTGCAGCCGTCGCCGGAGACGACGTTGCCGTCGTCGCAGACCTCGCCCGGCTGGACGAGGCCGTCGCCGCAGGAGCCGACGCCGCCGACCTGACAGGTCGACGAGCAGCCGTCGCCGTCGACGGTGTTGCCGTCGTCGCACTGCTCGCCGTCGACGACGTCGACGACGCCGTTGCCGCAGACCTCGGTCGAGTGGCAGTCGGGGCTGCAGCCGTCGCCGGCGTGGTGGTTGCCGTCGTCGCAGACCTCGCCCGGGTCGAGGTAGCCGTCGCCGCAGACGCCGTCCCCGCCGCCCTCGAGCTGGCAGTCGGCGCTGCAGCCGTCGCCGTCGTCGCCGTTGCCGTCGTCGCACTGCTCGCCCGGATCGACCACGCCGTTGCCGCAATGCGGCCCGTGGTGGTCGTGGTCGTGGTCGACGAACTCGATCGTGCAGCCGGCCACGAGGGTGGCGGCCAGGAGGAGGCTGGGGGCGAGGCGCTTCATGCGACGGTCTTGTCGCCGGCCAGGGCCGGACGGAAAAAGTCGTTGGCGTGGCAGGACCGATCGGGTCACCGTCGGGGTCGGCCTGCAACTACTTTTTCCCGCAGGCCGCCGAGGAACGACGAGAGAGCCATGCGGGCCACGTGCGCCGCCGCCGCCATCGTGATCGCCATCGCCACCCCGGCCACCGCCGGCGTGGTGGTCGGCGCCGGCGTGCCGTTCTCGGCGGACGACCTCGAGCGCGCGCTGTCGGTGCGCCGGCCGCAGGCGGCGTCGCTCGTCCTCGACGTCGCGGCGCTCGGGCCCGGCCGCGTGCGGGTGGTGGCGGCCGAGGGGCGGTGGGTGGTCGACGTCGGCCTTGCGCGCGGCTCGGACGCGGCTCGCCTCGTCGCGCTCAACGTCCTCGGCGACGCGGAGGCGGAGGGGCTGGTCGGGCCGGTGCCGCCGCGGCGCCCGTGGGTGCGGCTGGCGGCGGTGGCGGGCGCGAGCCGGGGCCTGCAGGACGGCGACCTGTCGTCGACGATCGCGCGGCTCGCGGTGGAGCGAGGGCGGCGCTGGTGGGTCGGCGGCGGCCTCGACTGGCGGCAGGACGTGCGGCTGGAGCCGGCGGGGATGGCGCCGGTCGACGGCTGGTCGTGGCTCGCGCGCGCGGTCGTCGGCCGCACGCTCGGGCCGATCGAGCTGTGCGCGGGCGGGCTGTTCGGCAGGGTCGACGTCGACAGCGACGGCTCCGCGCAGGCGTGGGTCGGCGGCGCGACCGGCGCGGTGCGGGCGAGCTGGTCGATGGGGCCGCGGTGGGCGCTGGTCGGCGCGTTCGAGGGCGACGTCTTCCAGCACCGCATCGAGGTGCGCAGCGACGGCGTGCCGGTCGCCGCCACGCCGCGGGTCGCGCTCGGCGCGACGCTCGGCCTGCGCTGGGAGCTGGGACGGTGACGGCGCGGGCGACGTTCGCGAGGCGCCGCGGGCCGGAGCGCGGGCCCGGCCGGGGGCCGGAGCGATGACCGCCGTGGCCCGCGCGCGCGCACCGGTGGCCGACGTCGACGACGACACCCTGGTCGCCCGCTTCCTCGACGGCGATCGCGGCGCGTTCGCGACGCTCTACCAGCGCTACGCCGACCGGGTGTTCGCGCGGCTGACCCGCCTGATCGGCCCCGGCTCCGACCGCGAGGACCTCCTGCAGCTCGTCTTCCTCTCGCTGTTCCGCGCGCTGCCCGGCTTCCGCGGAGACGCATCGATCTCGACCTTCATCTATCGCATCACCGTGCACGTCGCGTGCGATCACCTGCGGCGGCGCCAGCGCCGGCGCGACTACGACCCCGACGCGCTCGACGAGCTGATCGACGGCAGCCCGACGCCGGAGGCGCGCGCGCGGCAGCGGGCCGAGCTGCGCCAGATCCTGCTGCTCCTCGAGCGGGTCAAGCCGGCCAAGCGGGTCGCGTTCGTGCTGGTCGCCGTCGAGGGGCTGTCGCTCGACGAGGTCGCGGCGATGGTCGAGGCCAAGCCGGACGCCGTGAAGCAGCGGGTGCTGCACGCGCGCCGCGAGCTGGTGGCCATGATGGATCGCGCGGAGAAGCGCACGCAGCGGAGGGCGCCGTGAGCGGCGAGCAGCGGCTCGACGACGCGCTCGCCGCGCTCGCCGGCGCGCGGCCGCGGCTCGACGAGTTCACCCGGGCGCGGATCGGCGCGCGCATCGACGCGGAGGCGACGCGGCTCGAGGCCGACCGCGAGGCGGAGCGCGAGCGTGCGCGGACGCGGGGGCCGCGCGTGCGGCGGTGGCCGATCGCGGTCGTGCTGGCGGCGGG
>DASZXE010000835.1:0-13357 GCA_035546475.1 Kofleriaceae bacterium | reverse complement strand
TGCCCCGCCGCCGCCGCCGCCGAGCACCGCCGCGCCAGTCGCGCCGACGCCCGCCGAGGTCGCCTACGACGACGGCTGGGCGTCGCTGCGCGCGAACGACTTCGCCGCCGCCGCGCGCGACCTCGACCGCGCGGCCGACCTCGCGCCGTCGGGCCCGCTCCGCGACGACGCGCGCTACTGGCGCACGGTCGCGCTCGCCCGCGCCGGCCGCGCGACCGACGCGATCGCCGGCTTCCGCGCGCTCCTCGCCGACGTCCCGGCCACCGCCCACCGCGGCGAGGCCTCCGTCATGCTCGGCTGGCTGCTCGTCGACGCCCACCAGCTCGTCGAGGCCGAGCGCCGCTTCCGCGACGCCTCCGCCGATCCCGATCCGCGCATCCGCGCCAGCGCCCTCCACGGCCTCTCCGCCCTGCACGCCAGCCCCTGACCGGCTGCGCCCGTGTGCGCGCGCCATCGGGCGTTCGAGCTCGGCGCGACTCGGCGCGACTCGGGGGCCCCGGTCAGCGGCCGTGGCAGCGCTTGTACTTCTGGCCGCTGCCGCACGGGCACGGCTCGTTGCGGCCCGGCTTCGCGGCCGCCACCACCGAGGCGGCGCGCACGGCTCCCGCCCCGAGCTGGTCGCCGTCGACGTAGAACCAGCGGCCGCCGGCGCGCCGGAAGCGCGAGCGCTCGTGCTGGTCGAAGGGCGTCCCGTGCGACACGCCGCGGGCGATGAACTCGACGACGCCGGTGTCGTCCTCGGCGCCGCCGGCCTCGGTCGCGACGATCTCCAGCCCGCGCCAGGTCGTCTCTCGGCACCAGCGCGCGAGCGCGTCGCGATCGATCGCCGACCGCGTCGCCGGATCCTGCGTCGCGATCAGGTACGGCACCGCGCGCCGCACGTACGCGGTGTAGCGCGACCGCATGAGCGCGAGCGCGGTCGGCGCCGGCGTGCCGGCGAGGACCGGCCCGCAGCACGCCGCCTCGTCGGCCCCCGACCCGCACGGACAGTCGACCCCGAGGAGCTCCATGGCCTCGTCAGCGTCGCACGCCGCGCCGGTTCGCGGCGTGCGGCGGGTGACGAACGAGAACGCGGGGCGATCGCCCCGCCGTCCAGGGCTCCTACTGGGGCGGGCAGCCGAGGCCGTCGGGGGCGCAGCGGCACGGCACGCACGCCGAGCCGTCGCCGGTCACCAGGCAGCCGGCGCCCGTCCCGCAGTTGGTCGTCGCGTCGCAGCCGATCCGGGTGCAGAACCACTGGTCCTGGCCGACCGACGCCAGGCACAGCGGCGCGAGATCGAAGCTGGAGCACTGATCGCCGCCCGGCGTGCAGTACTCGCCGACGCCGAGCTCGTTGCCGTGATCGCCCGGCTGCGCGCACGAGCTCTCCGGCGTGAGATCCGCATCGATCGCGGCGTCGACGGCCGGCGCCGCGGCGTCGTCGCCGCCGCAGCCGGCGACCGCGACGAGCGCGACGACCCAGCCGAGCGCGACGGCGGGCAAGAACGACGAGGTGGCGCGGCGCACTACTGGTCCGTCATGTCGCAGACGATGTCGTCGCCGTCGCCCGGGAAGTAGTACATGAACGACAGGCACATCTCGCGCGGGAAGATCTCCTCGTGCGCGGTCGTGTTCGACCAGTCGCAGGTCTGGCGAAGCACGGAGCCGGCCGCGACGTGGAGCGGCTGCGCGACGGTGTAGTAGGTGACCGGCGGGTGCGACGCGTACACCGGCTGCCAGTCGTTGCTGATGAGCGGCTGCGCCGCCGCCGCCCCGCCGCCCTGCCCCATGAGGTCGAGCTCGTAGTGGCGGCCGGCCTCGTGCATGTGGCCGAGCGTCAGCGCGACGTCGAGGTCGCGGTTCACCCGGCAGTACGTCGTGTGCGTGTAGTCCGCCGTCGGCGGGATGTCGAAGTGATCGTCGTTGGTGACGAAGTAGTTGACGTACGCGTAGACGTCCTCGGGCCTGGCCAGCTCGAGGTTGACGTAGTCGCTGACCGTCTGCTCCGAGTCGGTCGCGTTGATGTAGTGCGACTGCAGCACGAACTGCTTGCCGGGCGGCACCTTCAGCGCGAGGCCGTCGTGGAGCACGAGCACGCCCGCGCCGCTGTCGCCGGCCGACCCCGCGATCTGGTGCAGGTTGGTCATCTCCTCGTCGGTGCACGGGTGGTGACCGACCGGCCGATCCTCGTCGGCGTAGTAGGCGATGATGTGGTGGCCGCCCAGGCCCTGCCCGCCGCCCGCGCCGCTCACGCTCAGCTCGGCCGCGCTGCGCTGGTCGAGGTAGAAGCAGGTGAAGCTGTCGCCGATCGGCACCGTGAACTCGCCGGTGCGCAGGATCACCTGGCTGTCGTCGGTGGGATCGCCACCGTCGGTGCACGCACCCGCGCCCCCTGCGGTGACGGCGGCGAACAGACCCCAAGCAAGCGTGGTGCGCTTCATCGATCGCTCCTCCTCGACTGCGCGCACGGTAACCGGCCGCCGCGGCGGCACGCCAGCATGTCGACCATTACGTCGTCTGTCCTGGCGCGCGCCTCGCGTGGTCTGGCCGGTCCGACCGTCAGGCCCACCCCTGGCCATCGCGAGGCCGGACGAGTATGGTCGGCCTCCGCATGAGCACCGACGCGCCTCGACGTCCGGCGTACAAGCGGGTCCTCCTCAAGCTGTCCGGGGAGGCGCTGATGGGGTCCCAGGGCTACGGCATCAGCCCCGAGATCCTCGGCCTCGTCGCCACCGAGGTCGCCGAGACCGCCCGGCTCGGCGTCGAGCTCGCGGTCGTCGTCGGCGGCGGCAACATCTTCCGCGGCCTGTCGGAGTCGTCGAAGGGGATGGACCGCGCGTCCGCCGACTACGTCGGCATGCTGGCGACCGTCATGAACGCGGTCTCGCTGCAGGACGCCATCGAGCGCCAGGGGGTCGTCACCCGCGTGCAGTCGGCGATCCCGATGTCGCAGCTCGCCGAGCCGTACATCCGCCGCCGCGCGATGCGCCACCTGGAGAAGGGGCGCGTCGTCATCTTCGGCGCCGGCACCGGCAACCCGTTCTTCACGACCGACACCGCGGCCGCGCTGCGCGCGATGGAGATCGGCGCCGACGTGCTGCTCAAGGCGACGCGCGTCGACGGCGTCTACGACCGCGATCCGCGCAAGCACCCGGAGGCGCGCCGCTACCAGCAGGTCACGTTCACCGACGCGCTCAAGCAGGACCTCGGCGTCATGGACGCGACCGCGTTCGCGCTGTGCCGCGACAACGAGCTGCCGATCGTCGTGTTCGACATGACCCGGCGTGGCAACATCGAGCGGGTGGTGTGCGGCGAGGCGGTCGGCACCAAGATCGTCAAGGACAACCTGGAATCACGGTTCGCGTGACGGCAAGAAGGGACGGCCATGTCTGACATGCTCAACGACATCACCACCGACGCCGAGGAAGGCATGAAGAAGGCGGTGGAGGCCTTCAAGCGCGACCTGGCCAAGGTCCGCACCGGCCGCGCCACGACCGCGATGCTCGACGGCGTGCGGGTCGACTACTACGGCACGCCGACGCCGGTGAACCAGGTGGCGAGCGTGACCGTCGTCGACGCGCGGCTCATCTCGATCAAGCCGTGGGAGAAGTCGATGATCCCGGTGATCGACAAGGCGATCCGCGCCAGCGACCTCGGGCTCAACCCGGTGCCCGACGCCGAGGTGGTGCGGCTGCCCATCCCGCCGCTCACCGCCGAGCGCCGCCGCGACCTGGTGAAGAGCGTGAAGAAGATGACGGAGGAGTCGAAGATCGCCGTGCGCGCCGCGCGCCGCGACGCGATGGACCTCCTCAAGGAAGCCGAGAAGGACAAGGAGATCACCGAGGACGAGAAGAAGCTCGGCGAGAAGAAGGTCCAGGACCTGACCGACAAGTACGTCGCGACCCTGGACACGCTCGAGCAGGCCAAGGAGAAGGAGATCACCGAGATCTGAGCGGCGCTGCGGGGGCGGCGCGCGGGATGCCCGCCGCGCGGCCACGAGCGGCCACGAGGCCGGGGCTTCACCCGGCGAAATCAGCGTATAGTCGCCTCCGATGTCTGCGCCGCCGGCCAACGCGGGAGCCCTCGTCGGCACCCGCCTGGGCGACTACGAGCTGGTCGCGCTCCTGGCCCTGGGCGGGACCGCCGAGATCTACCTGGCGCGGACGACCGGCACCGCCGGCTTCGAGAAGTACGTGGTGGTCAAGTGCCTGCACGACCACCTCGCCTACGATCCCGAGTTCGTCCAGATGTTCCTCGACGAGGCGCGGCTCGGCGCGCAGCTCGATCACTCGAACATCGTGCAGACGCTCGGCCTCGGCGAGCAGGACGGCCGCTACTACCTCGTCATGGAGTACGTCGCCGGCATGTCGCTCGCGCTCATGGCGCGGCGCGCCGCCGAGCGCGTGCAGGGCGCGCGCATCCCGCCGCCGCTGGTGCTCGGCGTCGCGGTGCAGGCGGCGGCCGGCCTCCACTACGCGCACGAGCGCCGCGCCGGCGCCGGCCAGGCCGCCGGCTCGCTCAACCTCGTCCACCGCGACATCAGCCCGCAGAACCTCGTCGTCACCTTCGAGGGCGTGGTCAAGATCGTCGACTTCGGCATCGCCAAGGCCGAGGAGCGCTCGACCGCGACGCGCAGCGGCACGATCAAGGGCAAGTTCGCCTACATGTCGCCCGAGCAGTGCGTGGCGAAGCACGTCGATCGCCGCACCGACGTGTTCGCGCTCGGCGTCGTCGTCCACGAGCTCCTGACCGGCCGGCGGCTCTTCAAGCGCAACTCGACGTACGAGACGTACCAGGCGATCCTCGAGTGCAAGGTCCCGCCGCCGTCGGCGATCAACCACGAGCTCGACCCGGCGCTCGACGCGGTGATCATGCCGGCGCTGGCGAAGGACGCCAGCCGCCGCTATCCGACGGCGGAGGCGTTCGGCGAGGCGATCTCGACGTACCTGCACCGCGGCGGCCGCCACGCCGGCGCCGGCGCGATCTCGACGTTCATCGAGCAGTTCTTCGGGCCGGAGATCGCCGACCACGGCGACCGCATGCGCGAGCTGATCGAGGGCCGCGGTGGGGCGGCGGGCGGCTGGGAGGACGACGAGGCGGAGGAGATCTCCGGCGAGGAGATCCTCGACGACGGCGCGCCCGCGGAGCCGGTCGGCCTCACCGGGTTCGAGGAGGGGCCGACCGGGACGGATCAGGAGGGGGCGTCGGCCGACGGCTCGACGCGGATCGAGATGAACCCGCTCGAGCGGCTGGCCGAGCTGAACGAGCGGGTGCGGACGAGCGCGGCGTTCCCCGTGCCGGAGATGCCGACGACGATCGCCGTCGCGGCGGAGGCGCCGGCCCGGGCTGCGGCTCCGGCTCCGGCTCCGGCTCCCGCTCCGGCTCCGGCTCCGGCTCCGGCTGCCGCTCCGGCTCCTCCGCCGCGCGCCGCCGCCGCCGCGCCGCCGCCGCCGCGCAACCCCGGCCCGCCGCAGCCACTCTTCGCCGCCGCCAGGCCGGGCGGCAGCATCTTCGGCAGCAGCGGACCGGCGAAGCCGGGCGCCAGCATCTTCGGCGGCGCCGCCGCCCGCCCCGCCACGCCGCCCCCGTCCTCGTCCTCGGCCTCGGCCTCACCGTCGCCGTCATCCTCCTCGCCCGGCGCCGAGCCGCTCAAGATCGCCTCGCTGTTCGGCACCTCGGCGCCCGCGCCGACCGCGGCCCCGACGCCCGCCTCCACCCGCCCGACCGCGACCGCCCCCGCCGCCGTCCCCGCCCCGGCGAAGCCGCCCACGCGCATGACCGGCCCGATGGCGCCGATCGATCGCGAGCGCACGCCGCCGCCGTCGGTGATCGTCTCCGAGCGCACCCCGCCGCCGCAGGCCGTCCCCGCCCCCACGCCGCCACCGGTGTCGGCCCGCGAGCGCGATCGCACCCCGCCGCCCTCGGCGCCCTCGCGCCCGGCCGGCTTCGGCCCCGCGGTCGTGCCGACCGTCATCGCCGAGCCCGAGCCGACGCCCGGCTCGCACACGCCGACCGCCGCGCCCGGCGCCGCCACCCTCGCGCTCGAGCTGCTCGAGGTCATCAACGACCTCGGCAACCCGGCCGCCAACCCGGCCGCCAACCCGGGCGGCGCCGGCGGCCACCCCGCCCACTCGATGGAGCCGGCCGGCGGCCCCATCCCGCCCGTGCACGGCCAGGCGATGCCGTACGGCACGCCCGCCGGAACGCCCGCCTCTCCCGCCGGCGCCTACGAGCAGACCCACCTGCCCGCGCACCTCATCAGCCTGCCGGGCGAGGTCTACCCGACCTGGGACGGCACGTTCCAGCACCCGCGCCGCGGCCTGTCGCCGGTCGTGCTCACCATCATCCTCCTCGGCGGCATCGCGCTCGTGACCGTGCTCGCCATCCTCGTCGCGCGCACCGTCTGACCCGCGGCCCGCCCCGGCGGCTGTCCGAAACCCGGCGGCTGCTGGTGTATCGTGCGCGCCATGGCTCGCACGTTCACGCCGCTCCTCGCCGCCTCGCTCCTCGCGCTCGCCGCCTGTCCGGCCAAGAAGCCGGTGCAGGCCGTGGTCGTCGATCCCAACGCCGGCAAGCCGAAGGCGCCGCCGCCGCCGACCGTCGAGGAAGCCAGGCAGTTCATGGCCGACGTCGACAAGGGCCTGCGCGACGCGTGGACGGCGCGCGACACCGCCGACTGGGCGCGCTCGATCGACATCACCGACGCGACCGAGGCCGAGGCGGCGAAGACCGCCGAGGCGGCGATGGCGTACCTCACCAAGCAGATCGCGGCGTCGAAGCGCTTCGATCCGATCATGGATCAGCTCGACGACGAGACCCGCCGCGAGCTCCTGCTGCTGCGCATCGCCGGCCAGACGTCGCCGCCCGATCCGGCCCACGCCGCCGAGCTGACCAAGGTCACGACCGAGATGGACAGCACCTACGGCACCGGCAAGGTGTGCGGCGCCGACAGGTGCCAGGACCTCGGCGAGCTCGAGGAGATCATGGCCAAGAGCCGCGACCCGAAGGCGCTGCTCGCCGCGTGGCAGGGCTGGCACGACACCGTCGGCCGCGCGGTCAAGCCGCTGTTCGAGAAGTTCGTCCCGCTCGCCAACGAGGGCGTGAAGGCGGCCGGCTTCGACGACGTGGGCCAGCTCTGGCTCGCCGGCTACGACATGCCGGCGGCCGACATGGTCGCCGAGGCCGACCGGCTGTGGACGCAGGTGCAGCCGCTCTACCAGGACCTCCACTGCTACGTGCGCCGCAAGCTGTCGAAGAAGTACGGCAAGGACGTCGTCGCGCCGACCGGCCCGATGCCGGCGCACATGCTCGGCAACATGTGGGCGCAGTCGTGGGAGAACGTCTACGACCTCGTCGAGCCGTACCCCGGGCTGCCGTCGCCGGACGTCTCGAAGGAGCTGGTGAAGCAGGGCTACGACCCGGTGCGGATGGCGAAGCTCGCCGAGTCGTTCTTCGTGTCGCTCGGCCTCCCGCAGTTGCCCGACACGTTCTGGGAACGCTCGATGCTCGAGCAGCCCAAGGACCGCGAGGCGGTCTGCCACGCGTCGGCGTGGGACCCGACCCGGTCCGGCGACGTGCGCATCAAGATGTGCGCGAAGGTCGACGAGGAGGATCTGCTGACGCTCCACCACGAGCTGGGGCACGACTACTACTTCCTCGCCTATCACGAGCTGCCGGTGCTGTTCCAGCAGGGCGCCAACGACGGCTTCCACGAGGCGATCGGCGACACCATCGCGCTGTCGGTGACGCCCGAGTACCTGAAGGACCTCGGCCTGCTGAAGGCGGTCGTGAAGAACCCGAAGGCGACGATCGATCAGCAGATGTACGTCGCGCTGCAGAAGGTGGCGCTGCTGCCGTTCGCGCTCCTCGTCGACAAGTGGCGGTGGGAGGCGTTCTCCGGGAAGATCACGCCCGAGCAGTACAACGCGCGCTGGTGGGAGCTGCGCCAGCAGTACCAGGGCATCGTGTCGGCGGTGCCGCGCACGGCGGACGACTTCGACCCGGGCGCGAAGTACCACGTGGCGAGCAACACGCCGTACCTGCGCTACTTCCTGGCGACGATCCTCCAGTTCCAGTTCCAGCGCGCGCTCTGCCACACGGCCGGCTTCACCGGGCCGCTCAACGAGTGCTCGATCCACGGCAACAAGGCCGCCGGCGACGCGCTCTGGAAGATGCTGCAGCTCGGCGACAGCAAGCCGTGGCCCGACGCGCTCGAGGCGATCACCGGCACCCGCCAGATGGACGCCACCGCCATGCTCGAGTACTTCGCGCCGCTCGAGGCGTTCCTCGCGAAGGAGAACAAGGGCCAGACCTGCGGCTGGTAGCCGCCGCGGCGCGCGCGCTACGACGGCGACAGCGCGATCGTGATCTGCTTGGAGGTGTCGAACGGGTTGGCGAAGGTGACGCTGCCGCTCGAGTCGATCGACAGGCTGCCGAGCGACCGGTTCTCGTCGAGGCAGTGGTTGGCGTCGGGCCAGCAGCCGGAGATCGCCTCGGTCGCGTTCATCATGAAGCGGCCGCCGCTCTGGTCGACCTGGAGCGCGACGTCGCCGGAGATCGACACGCTGCCGCTGAGGGCGCCGACCTTGCCCGTCCAGGTGCCGCCGGCGTGCACCGAGCCGGTGACGCTGAAGGTGCCCTGCGACGGGTTCGCGGTGCCCGCCATGCTGGCGTGGAGCGCGCCGAGGTCGAGGCCGCCGTCGAACATCCAGGTCCGGAAGTCGGTCTTCACGTGGCTCTGCGCCAGCGTGTAGCCGGCGATGGTGAGCGCGAAGTCGCTCGACGCGCACGCCGGCCCGGCGGCCGTGTAGCTGCCGCAGACCGCCGGCGTCACGCCGTCCCAGTTGCCGGTGCCGTTGATCGTGATCGACGCCAGGCCGAACAGCGGGTTCAGCGTGCCGGTGAAGCTCGCGCCGATCCGCGACATCGTCGTCTGCAAGGACGCCCCGCTCCAGCCGAGGATCGAGAACGTGCTCCACGTCGTCTTCACCCACTCCGGCGTCGAGCCCTGCGGCGCGCGCTGGCCGATCTGACCGACGAGGAAGTCGGCGAGGCCGGTCGACTGCGACGACGAGATCGAGAGCGCCGCCAGCGGGGTGCCGGCGAACGGATCGTCGCCGCCGGCGGTGAAGGCCATGCGCAGGCGTCCTCGGGCCAGCCCGCCGGCCGCGCCCGCGCGCGTGCCGCCGACCGGACCGGTGCACGCGGCGCAGTCGGTCGGATCGGTCTGCGCGGACTCGACGCCCTGGTAGTAGAGGCTGGCGTGGGCGGCGCCGGCCGGCAGGTCGAAGACCGACAGCGAGACGTCGAGGTCGGCCGCCAGCGCCCAGTCGTCGCGCTCGTCGCTCGAGGCCCAGACCAGCTTGCCGTCGTTGTCGAGGTCGAGGTCGAGGTCGACGGTGCCGGCCAGCCCGATCGAGACGTCCTTGACGTCGATCGTCGCGCTGCCGCCGAGCATGACGTTGCCGCAGACGTTGATCGCGCGGGTCGAGCCGTCGTGCACGATCGACACGCCGCCGGCGGTCGTGATCGTCGCGGCCGGCAGCCGCTGGGCGAGGGTGTACGGGATGCACGGCCCGAGCGAGAAGCCGAGCACCGGGTCCTGCCACCAGCCGAGGCTGCCGTTGGACAGGATGCCGAGCAGGCCATAGGCGACCAGGCCGTCGGCGTACAGGATCGGCGTGGTCGGCTCGAACAGGAACTTGCCGTGGTTCAGGCTGCCGACCGGGGCGAGGCTCGACAGCTTGATGTCGCTGCCGAGCACGGTGACGGTCAGGTCGCCGCTGACGTCGGCGTAGAGGTAGAACTTGTCGGGGTCGGTGGCGATCGCGTCGTTGCCGGCGCCGATGGTGGCGGCGAGCGCGCCGCCGAAGCCGAGCGACAGCGTCGCGGTCGCGCCGGTCTTCGTCGAGTAGGCCCCGCGCAGGATGCCGAGGCTGGGCAGGCCGACGGTGGCGGTCCCGGTGACGTACGGGCGGGTCGGCGACAGGTCGATCGCGAGGCTCGCGCTGCCGACGTCCCAGCTCCCGACGTCGGTGACGAGCGACAGGCTGCCGCTCGCCGTGTAGTGGTGGCCGCTGCCGGTGATGCTGCCGCCGGCGAGCGCCTTGATGCAGATCGACGTGCGCGGGATGCAGAGCTGGCTGTCCTGCACCGGCGGCGGCGGGATCTGGGCGACCGGATCGGCGGCGAGCCGGGTCGCGCGCAGGGCGCCGCCGCCCACGCTGACGGCGATGCCGCCGGCGACCGCGGTGACCGGCGCGTCACCGCCCCAGCTCACCGGCGCGGCGAGCGCGGTGCCGTCGCGGCGCGGATCCATGTAGACGACCAGTTGCGAGCCGTTCTGCACGTAGATGGCGCCGTCGGTGCCGCCGGACGCGGTGGTCGACGGCAGGTTCGACGCGATCACGACGGACGTCTTCGGCCAGGTGCCGGTGACCGGGTCGTACCTCCACAGGCGCAAAGTCCTCGTCGCGTCGACGGCGTAGATGACGCCACCGACGCCGCCGAACACCGACGGAAAGCCGCCCCACCCGCTGCCGATCGCGGCCGGTGGCGCGAAGCCGGTGACCGCGCCGGCGGTGCCGACCGGCCGGGCCGCGCCGTGGAGGCTCCACAGCTTGCCGAGGTTGTCGACGGCGTAGATCGCGCCGGCCTCGCCGAACACCTTCCGGTAGGCGGCCCACCCGGCCGGCTTCGGCGACGGCGCCGGCAGGACGCCGAGGTCGATCGCGGCGACCGAGCCGCGGCCGGCCTTGCACGCGCTCTCGGGGCGCGGCGCCGGTCCGAACGTCGCCGGGATGCAGGAGCACTGGCTGGTCCACGTGCCGTTCGGATGCTTCTGGGGGATGCAGGTCTGCGAGGTGGGGCCGGCGTTGTCGGGCCCCATCCAGGTCGGCAGCGACGAGCAGGGGTTGGTCATCGACGGGAGGGTCGTGCCGCCGGTCGCGCCGCCGGTCGGCCTGCCGCCCGGGCCGGCCAGCCACGGCGCCACCGGGCAGTCGACGCGGTTCGTGCCCGTGCAGGCGCCGAGGCTGTACGAGGCGATCTGGGCCTCGTAGTCCTGCTCCGCCAGCAGCCACGCCTGGTAGGCGGCGTCGGTGAGCAGCGGTCCCTCGGTCGTCCGGTCGAACGTGTGGTCGTGGTTGAGGTCCCAGCAGGCGTACTCGCAGTCGTGTTCGTTGGCGTGGCCGTCGCGCACGCTGCCGCGGACCGCGCCGGCGACGTCGCCGGTCGCGCTCCAGCAGGCCGGGTAGCTCGGCGACACCCCGGCCGGCGACGCGCCGCAGTCGGCGCTGTCGAAGCGGCCGTCGTGGTTCTTGTCCTCGTCGGGATCGTTGACGCCGTCGAGGTCGCGGTCCCAGCAGCCGAGGTCGCCGACCAGCGGCGTCGCCGGCGCCGCCGACAGGTCGCCGGTCAGCGTCCACTGGCGGAGGTGGCTGTCGGCGCCGATCGTGTAGAGCGTGGGGCCGACGCCGGCGAAGATCGCCGGGCTCACGGTCGTCGACAGGCCGGCGACGAGGTCGCGGCCGCCGCCGAGGCTCATGCTCGCCGTCGGCGCGAACACCGGCGGCACCACGATCGTCTGCGCGAGCGCCGTGACCAGGGTCGCGGCGCCGAGGTTCGCGGTCGGGTCGGCGGTGGCGAGCAGCCGGAACCAGGCCTCCTGATCGGCCGCCGCCACCTTCGCGATCGTGCCGGTCGCCTCGGCCGAGGTGGTGTCGAAGCTCCAGAGCTGGTCGTCGTGGTTGTCGCAGGCGTAGAGCCCGACGCGGCGGCCGGAGGCGCCGTCGACGCCGGCGACGTCGAGGCAGAGGCCGCTCTTCCGATCGTGGAGCTCGAAGCCGCCGCCGCGCGGAACGACGGTCCAGAGCTGCGAGAGCTCGCCGGTGCAGGCGGCGAGCTTGGTGTACGTGCCGCCGGCCGCCGCGGTGGTGTCCGGCGCGAGGCAGAGGCCGTGCGCGCCGTCGACGACGTGGCCGTCCGAGTCGAAGCCCCAGGCCTGATCCGCGTGCTGGTCGCAGAGGTAGAGGCCCTCGCGGTCACCGGCGGCGCCGGCGTAGGAGTCGACGTCGAGGCAGAGGTTCTGCGCGACGTTGCGGACCACGCCGACGGCGCGGATGACGCCGGGCGCGCCTGCGGCGGGGCGCGTGGTCGCCAGCAGCGCCAGGGCGAGGCTGGCAGGAAGGACGAGGCGGAGCGGGCGCGTGCGAGCTGACATGAATCCCCCGGGACGGACACGTGGGCGCCAGTGCAGCGCGCGTGCCCGCGCCAACCGCGCGGAAAGGCGACCTCCGCGCGCCGGGCGGGACGGATCCGGGAGCCATCCCGGGATCGATCCCGGGATCGATCCCGTGCGGCTCAGCGGGCGTCGGAGGGAGGCGGCCGCCAGAACGCGGCCGGCGCCGACAGCACCTGGCGCGCCGGATCGTCGATCAGCGGGTCGACCACCACCGGGAACTTGCTCGCGGCGTCGCCGACGGTGAGGTAGAGGCCGCTGACCCGGTTCTGCAGCCGCCGCTGGCTCGGGCCGAGCTCGATCGGGATCCAGTAGGCGTCGCGGTCCGGCATCCCGGAGCTGCACATGTACGTGTCGACGGTCGCGCCGGGGCCGTGCAGATCGACCTCGCCGACCTCGAGGCAGCCACCCTTGTACGCGTTGTGGAGCTGGACGTAGCGGGTTTGCCTGCCGTGCTCGTCGACGGGCACGATCTGCCAGCGCTCGTCGAGCTGCGGGCCGGCGGCGCAGTCGCGCAGCTCGGCCGGGGCGCCGTCGATCGGCGAGTCGTCGTCGCCGCGGAGCCCGAGGCAGCGGCCGCCGATCGTGATCGTCGTCGTCTGGTCGAGCGGGACGACGTCCTCGAGCTCCCAGCGCAGCGGCGGTCCGCCGGCGTCGCACGCGTCGCCGGTCAGCCAGTCGGCCGACGAGGTCCCGGTGTGGCGCAGGCAGCGCGTGGCGCCGTCGACGTCCGCCTCGACCGTCCACAGGACGCCGACGAAGCGGCGGCTGACCGCGATGCGGGTGCCGGCGTCGTCGCAGCGCGAGAGGAAGCCGCGGCCGTCGAGGCAGCGGCCGTCGAGGGTGCGCAGGTGCATGGCGGGCCCCGCGCCGGCGGGGAGGTCGCGGACGCGGCTGCCGAGCGCGGCGTCCTCGAGCAGCCAGGTCTGATCGGCGCGCGGGTGGGCGCGGTCGCACGGCGCGAGCGCGATCGTGGTGACGGCGCCGAACGGCACGGCGGTGAGGCAGGCGTCGTCGGCGACCAGCCGCAGGTGGCGCAGGGAGGCCGGCGGCGCGCCGGGGGCGGCGGGCGATGAGCGGCGGCGGGCGCGGATCGCGACGGCGACGGCGGCGGCGGCGACGGCGACGGCGAGGGCGACG
>DASZXE010000834.1:0-7626 GCA_035546475.1 Kofleriaceae bacterium | reverse complement strand
GACAAGATTCGCCGCTTCGTGCTGCCGCCACGACGGCCCGCGCGCTCATTTCCACGCGCCGTGAAGATCAAGATGAGCAACTACGCCCGCAAGCGGCCCGCCAAGCCGCCGTCGAGGCGGGCTGCTAAGTGACCGGCATTGTCGCTAGGGCGCGAGGATCGCGTCCCAGTCGAGCGAGGGGACGACGGGGAGCGAGAGGCCGAGGCGGGCCTCGAGGGCGGCGCGCTCGTGCGGACAGGGCGCGCCCGTCTCGTCGTCGATCGAGGCGACGGTGCCGTGCGCGTCGTTCATCATGCAGCCGGCGACGCTGTCGTCGTGCGCCAGGCCGAGGGCGTGGCCGAGCTCGTGGGTGGCGGTCTTCACGGTGCGCTCGAGCATCGTCGTGCGGCTCACCTTGCGGCCGGCGCGGAACGTCGAGATGACGCCGACGTGCGAGTCGAGGTAGGCGAGGCCGAGGACGCCCCAGTCGGTGTGCGTCTCGGTCTTGACCGAGATGTCGACGGCGGCGACCCCGATCACGACCTCGCAGCCGCTGTCGGGGACGACCTCGGTCGCGAGGTGGTCGAGGAGGCGATCGGCCTTGTAGCGCCGGCGCGGGCGGTAGTAGGCGGCGCGGGGGAGCGGCTGGGCGGGCAGCGCGCGGGTGGTGAAGCCGTAGGCGGCGGCGATGCCACGGCCGACCGCGCGGACGACGTCGTCGTCGACCTTGCCGAGCGGGACGGCGCAGACGACGACGTCGGCGGGCCGGGTCCCGGGCGGGAACCGCGGGGCGGTGGCGGCGGGGTCGGCGGGCGCCGGGGCGGGCGCGAGGATGGCGGCGGCGAGGGTGGCGAGCGCGGCGCCCGCGAGCGCGGTGGGCGTGCCCATCGCCCCGAGCGTGACACGGCGGCCGGCGCGGGTCGAAGCGCGGCGTGGGGCGGCTGGCCCTCGGGCCGGCGACGTGCGATATGGATCTGCCGTCATGGGTCGTCATCCGACGCCGACCTGGTTCTTCGCGCTCGCGATCGTCCGGCAGGGACATCGCTTCCTCTTGACCCAGGAGCGCAAGTACGGCTCGACGTGGTCGATCCCGGGCGGCCGCGTCGAGCCGGGCGAGACCCTGACCGCGGCGTGCGTGCGCGAGGTGCTCGAGGAGACCGGCATCCCGGTCGTGCTCGAGGGCATCTACCGGATCGAGCACGCGCCGGGGGCGTCGGGGGCGCGCGTGCGGGTCTTCTTCGCGGCGACGCCGCGCGACGACACGCCGCCCAAGACGGTGGCCGATGACGAGTCGCTGCAGGCGGCGTGGCTGACGCTCGACGAGCTCGGCAAGAAGCCGCTGCGCGGCGCCGACCTGCGGGCGCTGCTCGACAGCGTGGCGCGCGGCTGCCCGGTGTATCCGCTGCAGCTCCTCGCCGACGAGCTGAGCATATGAAGCGGCGCGCGGCGGCGCTCCTGCTCGCGCTCGCCGCGTGTGCCTCCGACCACCGCGGCGCTTCGCCCGGCCCGGCGCCCGTGCCGACGACTGCGCCCGCGACCGCGCCTGTGCCTGCGCCTGCGCCTGCCGCCCCGGCGCAGGTTGCCGCCGCGCCTGTCTCCGCCGCGGGCCTCCTCGATCGGGTCGCCGTCATCGGCGCCAGCATGTCGGCCGGCCTCGCCGCGCCGCCGATCGCCACCTCGCTGCGCGCCGGCCTGCCCGCCAGCGCCGACGTCCTCGACGCCGCCAGCATCACCTTCTTCCGCGACCCGTTCGCGAACGGCAAGGCCGAGGTCGACGCCGCGATCGCCGACCGGCCCACGCTCACCCTCGCGCTCGACTTCCTCTTCTGGTTCGCCTACGCCGAGGCCAGCCCCGACGAGCGCGTGGCGCGGCTCGACGCCGGCCTCGCGCTGCTCGCGCCGTTGCCCGGCACGCTCGCGGTCGGCGATCTGCCCGACATGCGCACCGCCAGCGCGCACATCCTCGATCCGTCGGCGGTGCCGGCGCCCGCCGAGCTGGCGGCGATGAACGCTCGCATCCGCGCGTGGGCCGCCGCGCGCCCGCACACGGTCGTCCTGCCGCTCGCCGACTGGACCGCGCCGCTCCTCACCGGCGCGGAGCTCGAGCTGGCCCCCGGCGAGCGCGTGCCGGCCGGCCGCCTCATGTTCCTCGACGGGCTGCACCCGAACGCGCTCGGCACCTGGCACGTCCTCGACCTCGTCGACCGCGCGCTCGAGCACGACCTCGGCGTGCCGGCCGACGCCCTCCGCCTCACCCGGCCGGCCGGCTAACCGTTACGATGCGCGCGTGCCCGACCTCGACGAGCTGCGCAGCGAGCTGGCCTCCATCGACCGCGACCTGCTCGCGCTGATCGCGCGGCGCCAGGCGGTGGCGCAGCAGATCGGTCACCACAAGCGCGCGGCCGGCCTGCCGGTGCGCGACTTCCGCCAGGAGCGCGAGGTCGTCGAGCGGGCGCGCGCCGCCGCCGCCGCCGCCGGGCTGTCGCCGCAGCTCGGCGAGGAGCTGGTGCTGAGCCTCATCCGCGCGTCGCTCACCGTCCAGGAGCGCGACCGGGTCGCCGCCGAGGGTCCGGGCGGCGGACGGCGCGTGCTCGTCATCGGCGGCGCCGGCCGCATGGGCCGCTGGTTCGCCCGCTTCCTCGCCGCCCAAGGCTACGCCGTCGAGATCGCCGACCCGGCGGGCGAGGTCGACGGCTTCCCGTCGGTGAAGGACTGGCGCACGCTGACGCTCGATCACGAGCTGGTGATCGTCGCCGCGCCGATGCCGGCGACCGCCGCGATCCTCGCCGAGCTGGCCCAGGCGCCGCCGCCCGGCGTCGTCTTCGACGTCGGCTCGCTCAAGAGCCCGCTGCGCGCCGGGCTGCACGCGCTGCGCGCCGCCGGCGGCCGCGTCACGTCGGTCCACCCGATGTTCGGGCCCGACACCGAGCTCCTGAGCGGGCGCCACGTCGTCCTCGTCGATCTCGGCGACCCGGCGGCGACCCGCGCCGCGCGCGAGCTGTTCGGCTCGACGATGGCGACGCTGGTCGAGATGGACCTCGAGAGCCACGACCGGCTGATCGCGTACGTGCTCGGCCTGTCGCACGCGCTCAACATCGCCTTCTTCACCGCGCTCGCCGAGAGCGGCGAGGCGGCGCCGCGCCTGGCCCACCTGTCGTCGACGACGTTCGACGCGCAGCTCGGCGTCGCCGCCAGGGTCGCGGCCGAGAACCCGGATCTCTACTTCGAGATCCAGCACCTGAACGACTACGGCACCGAGTCGCTGGCGGCCTTGCTCCTCGCCGTCGAGCGGCTGCGGTCGCTGGTGCGCGCCGGCGACGCCGCCGGCTTCCGCGCGCTCATGGAGCGCGGCAAGGCGTACCTCGAGCGCCGCGAACCTCCTCGGTAGCGAGGGCGCGAACGCGTCAGCGCTTGGCGGCGACCGACATGCCGGCGACGACCGCCGGGCGGATCGCGAGGCGCGCCATCCAGGCGGCGACGTGCTCGGCGCCGTCGAGCGAGAGCGCCTGGCCCTCGGCCATCGCGACGAACCACGGATAGCAGGCGATGTCCGCGATCGAGTAGTCGCCGGCGATGTACTCGCGGTCGCGGAGCTGCCGATCGAGCACGCCGACCTGCCGGCGCGCCTCGGTGACCAGCCGATCGTACGCGGCGTCGTCGCGCGGCGTCGTGTGGGCGACCTGGCCGAGCTGGCCGAAGGTCGGCCCCGGGCCGCCGACCTGCCAGAACAGCCACGACATCACCTCGGCGCGCGCGGCCCCGCCTCGCGGCAGGAGGCGCCCGGTCTTGTCGGCGAGGTACTGGAGGATCGCGCCCGACTCGAAGACCCGCACCGGCTCGCCGCTGCCGTCGCGATCGACGAGCGCGGGGATCTTGCCGTTGGGGTTGATCGCCAGGTAGGCCGGCGTCTTCTGCTCGTGCTTGCCGAGGTCGACGAGGTGGAGCTGGTACGGGAGCTCGAGCTCGGCGAGCAGGATCGGCACCTTCCGTCCGTTGGGGGTGCGCCAGGTGTAGAGGTCGAGCATCACTCACCGTGGGCGCACGACCGCCCGTCGTCAACCGGGACGAGGCACGGTCATGCTTGGAGGCCCAACTATCTTGACGGGGCGGGCGGACGGTGGGCGACGACGACCTTGGCGACCAGGTGCGGCTCGACGTCGTCGACGGCGAAGCCGGCCTCGGCGACCAGCGCGGCGAGGTCGTCCTCGAGGTAGTCGCGGTAGAACGGCTCGTGGAAGTCGCGGGGGAAGTCGGCGAGCACGCCGGCCAGCTCGGGGCTGTCGGCGGGCTGGGCCGAGTCCTCGAGCACGAGCAGGCCGCCGGGCCGCAGCACGCGGAACGCCTCGGCGACCACGCGGCGGCGCGCGTTGCGCGGCAGCTCGTGGAACAGGTAGACCGAGGTGACGACGTCGAACGTGCCGTCGGCGTACGGGAGCTGCTCGGCGTTCTCGACGGCGAGCGTCGCCTCGGCGACGTCGGCGAGCAGCCGGCGCGCGGCCTGCACGTAGTACGGCGACAGGTCGACGCCGTGGAAGCGCATCGCCGGGTGGGCGGTGGCGAGCTGGCGCAGCGTGCGGCCGGTGCCGCAGGCGAGGTCGAGCAGGCGCGTGCGCGCCGCCGGCCGCTGCTCGCGCTCGAGGAAGCGCGTGATCGGCGGGATGACCTGCCGGCGCATGACGTCGGCCATGCCGCGGAACAGGACCTCGACGCCGAGGTCGTAGACCTCCGCCGAGTGCTCGCTCAGGTAGCCGTCGGTCTGCCAGTGGAAGTTGCGGCGGTAGTACGGCGGGAAGCGCGCCGGATCGACGTCGGGGATGTCCTGGTACGCGCCCGCGCGGCGGCGGCGGATCACGCGCGGCACGTCGCGCGCGAGGCGCGGCAGCGCGCGCACGTAGTGGCGCGTCGGGATCTGGAAGAGCAGCTCGCGCGGGTAGAGGCCGAGGGCGACGTTCGCGAGGTCGCGGTCGAGCAGCTCCTTCACCCGGCGGCGCACCAGGGCGATCGCCGCGCGCGACGGCCGCGGGCGCTGGTCGCCGGCGAGGATGCGGCCGGCCTCCTGCAGCACGGTGGCGTTGACCAGGAACGACAGGTGCTGCGTGCGGTAGACGGCGCGGGCGAGCCGGGACACGGCGGGCATCTTGGGATCGATCATAGCGCGGCCGGCGGGCGCGGCCTCCTGCCGATCGATGCGGGCGCGGCGGCGATCGGTTCAGGCGGCGCGCGCGGCGGCGCGGCGGCCGCGGCGGCGGCGCCAGGGCCGCAGGCCGAGCAGGATGAGCCCCGTCTCGAGCGTCGGCGGGCCGCCGCCGGTGTCGCAGCAGCTCTTGCCCGGCGGGCTCACCGCGCCGGCGTCGATGCCGGCGTCGACCGCCAGCTCGCAGTCGACCGGCGTCGCGGTGATGCCGAGCTGATCGGCGAGGCCGCACCAGACGATGCCCTCGCACTCGTCCTTCTGCACCGTGCCCTGATCGCACGGGATCGGCGCGGTGATGTCGGCGAAGCGCAGGCGCGGCGTCCAGGTGCCGGCCTCGCCGGTCGTCGACGACGTCAGCGATCGCTCGTCGGGCGGC
Source organism: Kofleriaceae bacterium (assembly GCA_035546475.1). Taxonomy (GTDB): domain Bacteria; phylum Myxococcota_A; class Polyangia; order Haliangiales; family Haliangiaceae; genus UBA2376. The sequence goes on along the minus strand of DASZXE010000834.1, from coordinate 2,077 downwards.
AGGTCGTTCGCGCACATGAACAGCACGTGATCGCTGCGCTCGAACAGGCAGCGGCCCTCGTAGGTGACGCCGGGCACGTCGCTGAACGTGCGGCCGCCGTCGGTCGACTTCTTGAGGCCGTAGAACGGCGTCGCCGCCCACACGCTGCCGTCGGCACGCACGACCACGCCCGGGATGTTGTCCGGGACCTCGATCACCTTCGTCCAGGTCGGGCCCGCCGGCGGCGCCGCGCCCGCGTCCTCGCTCAGGTAGATCGTCTCCTGCAACGCGGGGCCGGTCAGCGTCACCCGCATGAAGACGCGGTCCGGATCGAGCGGCGAGATCGCGGCGATCTGCAGGTCGGAGTTGTCGGTGCCGACGAGCTGCGTGGTCGGCAGCTCGGTCCAGCTCTCGCCCCCGTCGGTCGAGCGGAACAGGATCCGCACGCGCGGGTTGTCGCCCATCGCGCGGAAGCCGGCGAGGTAGATGCGGTGCGCGTCGCTCGGCGCGACCTCGATCGACGTCCACCAGTCGCCGGCCTGACCGACCGCGCCGAGCGGCGTGAAGCTCTGGCCGTCGTCGGTGCTCTTGAAGATGCGGCTGTCCGCCGGATCGGACGCCGCGGCGTAGACGACGTCGTCGGGGCCGACGGCGACGACCGGCACGTACAGCGTGCCGAGCGGCGCCGGCATGTGCTCCCAGTGGCAGCCGTCGTGGGTGACGGTGAGGCCGCCGAACGTCGTCGCGAAGATCGAGCCGCCCGCGGTGTACTCGTAGTCGGGATCGAACGTCCCCATGAAACCGACCGCGCTCTCGCACGTCCAGGTCCAGTGGGCGCCGTCGTCCTTGGTGACGAGCAGGCCGAACGTCGCGCCGAGCGCCATCTCCGTCGGATGGCCGGGACGGACGATCAGCTTGGTCGACCGCGGGAACCGTCCGTTGGCGTGAGCGACGCCGGGGGCACGGGCGGCCACCGCGGCGAGGACGAGGAACGCGAGCACGAAGCGAGCACGCACGATCGCATCGTACGTGCGCGCGGCGGTCAGGCCAACCCGATCTCGCGCAGACGCTGGTCCAGGTACTGACCGGCGGTGACCGACGGATAGCGACTGATGCCGCCGGTACGCTCCACCGCGCTCGCCATCGGCGTGAGATCGACGTCACGGCGCGGGTGGATGAAGCACGGCATCGAGTAACGGTCACTCGACGCGTCGGCCGGGTTGACCACCCGGTGCGTCGTGCTCTTGAAGAGGCCGTTCGTCACGTTCTGCAGCATGTCGCCGGCGTCGACGACGAGGTGATCGAAGGAGACGTGTACCGGCATCCAGGTGCCGTCGCGGCGGAGCAGCTCGAGCCCTTCCGAGGTCGCGCCCGACAGGAGCGTGATGAGGTTGATGTCCTCGTGCGCCGCCGAGCGGACCGCGCCGGGCGGCGCGCCGGCGGTCGGCGGGTAGTAGATGATGCGGACGATGGTGTCGCTGTCGACGGCCATGTCGGCGAAGCGGCGGGCCGGCTCGCCGAGGTAGAGCGCGGCGGCCTCGAGGCAGGCGGCGCCGAGCGCGTCGAGGCCGAGGTAGAGGCGGCTGATGACGTCGCGGAAGGCGGGCACGTCGGCGTCGGGCCAGACGTTGGGGCCGAACGTGCGGTGGACCGGGTGATCGTCGGGGACGCCGCACCGCCCGACCTGCCAGAACTCCTTCAGATCGGGCACGCCCTGATCGCGGGCGCGCTCGGTGCCGAAGCCGGTGTAGCCGCGCTGCGCCTTGGCGCCGGCGCGGTGGTAGCGCTGCTTGACGTCGCGCGGCAGCGCGTAGAAGGCGCGCGCGGCCTCGTAGGCGGCGGTGGTGAGCTCGGCGGGGATGCCGTGGTGGGCGAGCGCGAAGAAGCCGATGTCGGCGAGCGACTCGCCGACGCCGCGCACGAAGCGGTCGCGGGCGGCTCCGCCCGCCAGCCAGTCGCGGTGGTCGACGACGGGGATGTTGCTGTCGGTCATTCGGAGCGAGCCTACAACGGCGGCCGATCGTGCTACCACCACCGCGTGCAGGCCGGCCGCTGGCTCTTCGCGCTCTGCGTCGCGGCGGCGGCGGCGCCGGCCGCC
>DASZXE010000833.1:0-9492 GCA_035546475.1 Kofleriaceae bacterium | reverse complement strand
GAGCCCGCGCGCCAGCCGCCCGACGGTGCGCAGGAGCTCGCCGACGCGCGTCGTGCGATCGGTCCGCGCCGGCAGCCGCGCGAGCGCCGCCGCCGCGAGCGCGCGCGCGCCGGGCAGCCGGTCGGTGGCGTCCCACAGGCTGACGATCCGGTGCTTCTTGTAGCCGGCGAACACCTCGTCGCCGCCGTCGCCGCCGACCGCGACCTTGTGCGTGCGGGCGACCAGCCGCGCGAGCACGTACGTCGCGAGGCTCGACGAGTCGCCGAACGGCTCGTCGTACGCGCACAGCGCGTCGGGCAAGGCCGCCAGGAACGCCGCCTCGTCGAGCACCTCGACGTCGACGGTGACGCCGAGCCGGGCGGCGACCGCGCGCGCGTGCGCCGACTCGTCGAAGCGCGGATCGTCGAAGCCGATGGTGAACGCTCGCACCGGCCGCTCGCTCGCGTCGGCGACCGCGGCCAGCACGAGCGACGAGTCGATGCCGCCCGACAGGAACGCGGCGACCGGCACGTCGCTCTCCAGGTGCTCCCGGCCGGCGCGCGCGACGAGCGGCGCGATCAGATCGGCCGCCTCGTCGATCGTCCGCACACCGCCGGCCGCCGGATCCGGCCGCGGCCGGTAGTAGCTCGTCGTCGTCGCCGCGCCGGTGGCGAGGTCGAGCTCGACGCGCCCGCCCGGCGGCACCCGCGTCACGCCGCGGTGGATCGTGCGCTCCTCCGGCACGTAGCCCCACGCCAGCATCGCGTGCGCCGCGTCGGGATCGACGTCGAGCGCGCCCGGCAGGTGCGCCGCCGCCGCGCGGATCGCCGCCAGCTCGGAGCCGAAGACCAGCGCGCGGCCGGCGCGGGCGACGTGCAGCGGCTTGATGCCGAAGCGATCGCGGCTCAGCACCAGCTTGCGCCGCCGCGGATCGTGGATCGCGAGCGCCCACATGCCGACCAGCCGCTGCTCGAAGCCGGCCGGGTCGCGCTCGTACAGCCGCAGCACGACCTCGGTGTCGCTGCGGGTCGTGAACCGCACGCCCTGCGCCTCGAGCTCCGCCCGCAAGGCCGGCGCGTTGTAGACCTCGCCGTTGTAGATGATCGTCGCGTGCTCCGCCGTGATCGGTTGCGCGCCGTGCGCGACATCGACGATCGCGAGCCGCGTGTGGGCGAGGCCGACGCCGCCGGCCAGGTGCACGCCGTGGCCGTCGGGGCCGCGGTGGGCGAGGGTGCCGGTCATCGCCGCGAGCAGCCGGCGCGCGTCGCCGTCGGCGAGCTCGAGCTGCGCGAAGCCGGCGATGCCGCACACGCCGACAGCTTAGCCCGGCGGCCGCGCGCGGGCGCGACGCGCCCCTCCTCCGTTCGTCCCGGGCGAAGCGCGGGCGCCGGCGAGCGCGGCGTCGAACGGCGCCGGTGTTAAGCTCGTCCGCCGCGCCCGATGAAGGTCGTCGTCACCGCCGAGTACCACTACCTCGCCACCGACGACGGCGTGATGGTCGACGGCAAGTGCGACTACGCCTACTGGGCGCAGCTCCTCGACGTCTTCGACGAGGTCGGCGTCTTCTCGCGGCTCGTGCCCGGCGAGCCGTCGCCGTCGGCGCGGCCGGTCGAAGGCCCGGGCGTGCGGCTGCTCGCCGCGCCCGACTTCGTCGCGACGCGCGGGCTCTTCCGCGCCGCGCCCGGGCTCGCGCGCGCGGCGTGGCGGGCGGCCGGCGAGGGCGACGCCTTCCTCCTCCACGCGCCGGGCGTGATGGCGAGCGCGCTGCGCCCCGCGATCGCCGTGCGCCGCAAGCCGTACGCCGTCGAGGTCGTCGGCGATCCGAGCCGCAGCCTCGACGGCGCCGGCCGCGCGCTCACCGCCTTGCGCGGCCTCGCCGGCCGCGATCTCGCGAGCATGGTCGCCGGCGCGGCGGCGACTCGCTACGTCACGCGCCGCCACCTGCAGGAGCGCTATCCGCCGCGCGCGGGCACGCCGTCGTTCGTCGTCTCCGACGCGTTCATCCCCGACGAGATCTTCCATCGCGCGCCGGCGACGATCCGCGACGAGCCGGTGCTCGCGCTCGGCTTCGTCGGCGCGCTCCACCGGCCGTACAAGGCGCTCGACGTCCTGCTCGACGCGCTCGCGCGCACGACGCGTCCGCACACGCTCGACGTCGTCGGCGATGGCGCGTTGCGGCCGTCGCTCGAGGAGCAGGCCGCGCGGCTCGGCCTCGGTCCGCGCGTGCGCTTCCTCGGCGCGCTGCCGTCGGGCGCGCCGGTCTACGACTTCCTGCGCGGGCGCTCCGCGCTCGTGCAGCCGTCGCGCACCGAGGGCCTGCCGCGCTCGCTGCTCGAGGGGATGGCGCTCGGCCTGCCGTGCCTCGCGACGCCGGTCGGCGGCCTGCCCGAGCTGCTCGGCGCCGACGAGCTGGTGCCGGTCGACGACGCCGGCGCGCTCGCGCGGGCGATCGACGCGCTCGGCGCCGACGCCCCGCGCCGGCGGCGACTGGCCCTTGCGAATCGCGATCTTGCGCGGGAATACGCGGCCGGCGTGTCACGGATGACGATGCGCCACTTCCACCAGGCGCTGCGAGACGCGGCCGCCGGTTGATTCCTCGACGAGCGGTGGCGGATCGTCCGCGATCACGGAAACAGACGATCTTTCATCAATGGCAATCACGACTTCCGATTTTTCGAAGAATCGTGTTTGACATCCTCGCCGACTGACGTTAAACGAATACTCACCGCTGGCGCCCGCTTCACCGGAGCGCTCCGCGAAAAAAAAAGAAACCGGAAGCCAACCTCGAACGTCTCACCGAACGCCGAAGCACACGAAGCACACCATGATGACCCGCCGCCCATATCGACTCGCCACGCGCACCTCGTTGCGCTGCGGCGTCGTGGGTACCGCCTCGCAGGCGGGCCTGGGGCGGAGGCTCGCCCCCGTCGCCGGCACCCCGGCGATCGCGGGCTGGCAGGGTCACGAGGCAGGTGCGGCGGCCGAAGGTCTCTGCTTCTTCAGCAAGGATAACGACCGGGAGGTCCTCCCGACGTAGCTCGAGCTCTCTCGATGCTGCGACGAAAGGGCCACCTGGGCGAAACAGGTGGCCCTTTTCTCGTTTGCGGCGCGTCCAGCGCCTCTGCCGGATTCATCCGCAGTTTCAGTCACTTCTGGCCCAGTCCGGCTCCGAGGCCGGAGCCCCGCCACCAGCCCACGACCCAACCCTTCCGATTCCCGCCCGAGACCCAGCCGGACCCGGCCTCGCCCCCAACAGGAGCACCGACCTTCGCCACCGCGCCACGGCGCCACGGGCGGCCAACCCGACCGCGCCGCCCGCCCGATCCGCAGCGCCCCATCCACGGGGCGGTAGACCGCTAGAGAGACGGGGCGGCCTGTAAAGCCGCCGCTCACCGAGCCCGCCAGGTGCAACTCCTGGACGCCCCACCGACCGCTTCCACCGCGTCACGCACCCTCCACCCGCTCCCTCGCCCGCCTCGCCGCGGGCCGGTCCGACCAGCTCCAGCCTCGCCGCGCCAGCCTCTGGCGGGCCGATCATGCCCTCCGTCACTACCAGTGACGCGGCGCTGGACTGACCACGTCCGCACGTTCGAGATCGCCAGAAGACTGACACTTACCGGACTCGTCCAACGGCAGGACGGGCGGCTCTGACCCGCCAGATCCAGGTTCGAATCCTGGGCCCGGTACTGCTGCGCCTCCGACCCGGCGCGGCCACGCCCGAGGTGCGCACCCGCGCTCCCCGGCGAGGCCTCGACGGCGGCGGCGGCTCTATGACAACCGAAGAGACGAACGACGTGGGCGCCCCGCCAGGCGCCCACCCCGCGGCACCGGCTCCCAGCCGGCCGCCGCGGACCCCCGCTCCACGGGCGGCGCGCGAGCGCCGTGCGTGGCCCGGGCGGGGGACATCCCACTCTTGCGTAGTCGGTCTGCGCGACCGGTTGAAACCCGGAGGGTCCTGGTTCGATTCCAGGGGGTGGGACGACGGCGCCGCCTTCGCGGCGCCACGCCGCAGCGTCCGGTTTCCGGACGAAGCGGCGGAAGGCCGGGTTGGTAGCAAATGTTGGCCTTGCAGCGGTTTCTTAAACCGTCCCGACGTGGGTTCGATTCCCACCCAGCCCACGATGCGAGCGACGACGCGGGACGCGGATCACTCCGCCGACCGCGCCCGGGCTCGACAGGTGACCCGTCCGCCGACGGGATCACCGCCGCAGGTGAAGTGTTGTGGCGACACGCTGGCCCGCCGCGCCGGAATCACGGGTTCGATCCCCGTCACCTGCTCCGACGTCGCTCCCCGCCGCGAGGCGGTGGGCGCCTCTCGTGGCTCTGATGTAACAGCAGCAACCCGGGCCTCCAACCCGGTCGTGCGGGTGCGAATCCCGCGAGCCACTCCACGAATTCACGGGCCGTTGCCGGCGGGTTATCGCTCGAACCGAACCACCCCGCTGGCGAAGTCTCGCCCGTGATCTGCCGGTCGAGGCTCGCTGGGCGAGCGGTCGTCCCGTAAACGACCTCGAGGAGTTCGATTCTCCCGACCGGCTCCCATTTCCTCGGGCCGCACGCGCTGGGTTACCGGAACCGGTGGCCTCGAAACCACCACCCAGCACGGTCTCTCGTCCGAGGTCACCCGTTTCGTCGGGCCGATGCGGTCGGGTTACCAGGGAACCGGGAGTTCCCCCCGGTTGAAGACCCGGCCGCGGTGCTCGCCCGACGCACCACCGCACCCACCGTTCACCGCCTCGACGCGCGCATGCCGCGCGCGCCGGGCCCACCCCGTGAGAGCTGCGCCCGCGATGCGCCGGGCCGGAGGTCCACCATGTTGAAGTTCACGAAGCACTTCTCGACCAGGGCGACGCCGCAGTCGCGGCCGATCCCGGGCACGAACCAGCTCCCCAACTCGGCCGGCGGCTTCGCCTGGCCGGTCGACGACTGGATGCGGCTCGACCGCTTCCTCGTCCTCGGCAGCGAGGGCGGCACGTTCTACATCAAGGAGCGCGCGCTCACGATCGAGAACGCCGAGGCGACGGTCCGCTGCCTCGCGGCCGACGGCGCGCGCGTCGTCCGCCGCGTCGTCGAGATCTCGGACGCGGGCCGGGCGCCGAAGAACGACCCGGCGATCTTCGTCCTCGCGATGGCGGCCAAGCTCGGCGACGAGCCGACCCGCAAGGCGGCCTACGCGGCGCTGCCGCAGGTCTGCCGCACCGGCACCCACCTGATGCACTTCGCCGAGATGGCGCAGGGCTTCGGGGGCTGGGGCCGCGGCATGCGCAAGGCGGTCGCCGCCTGGTTCAACGCGAAGTCGGCCGACGCGCTCGCGCTGCAGCTCGTGAAGTACCAGGCGCGCGACGGCTGGTCGTCGCGTGACCTGCTCCGCCTCGCGCACCCGCGCGCGGCCTCGCCGTCGCACGATCGGCTGTTCGCCTGGGTGACCAAGGGCGAGCTGCCGGCCGGCGCCGCCGACGACAAGGCGCTCGCGCTGGTCGTCGCGATGGACGCGGCCCGGCGCGCGACCACGGTCGACGAGATCGTGGCGCTGGTGCGCGAGCACCGGCTGCCGCGCGAGGCGCTGCCCACGCAGTGGCTGACCAGCGCCGCGGTGTGGGAGGCGCTGCTCGCCGACATGCCGATGACCGCGATGATCCGCAACCTCGCCACGATGACCCGCGTGGGCCTGCTCGCCAGCCACGCGGCCGCGACCAAGACGGTGGTCGCGCGGCTCGCCGACAACGGCCGGCTGGTCAAGGCTCGCGTCCACCCGGTCGCGATCCTGGCGGCGATGTTGACGTACAAGAGCGGCCGCGGCGCCCGCGGCAGCGGCACCTGGACGCCGGTGGGCGCGATCGTCGATGCCCTCGACGCCGCGTTCTACGGCGCGTTCCCGGCGGTCGTGCCGAGCGGCAAGCGCATGCTCCTCGCGCTCGACGTGTCGGGCTCGATGAGCGGCGGCACCATCGCCGGCGTGCCCGGCCTGACGCCGCGGGTCGGCAGCGCGGCGATGGCGCTGGTGACGGCGGCGACCGAGCGTGACTGGTCGGTCGTCGGCTTCACCGCCGGACCGGGCGGTTACGGTGGCCAGTGGGGCGGCGGCCCGTCGGGGCTGACGCCGATCGCCGTCTCGCCGCGCCAGCGGCTCGACGACGCGGTGCGCATGATCGACAAGCTGCCGATGGGCGGCACCGACTGTGCGCTGCCGATGGTCTGGGCCAGGCAGCAGAAGGTCGCCGTGGACACGTTCGTCGTGTACACGGACAACGAGACGTGGGCCGGGAGCGTGCACCCGGCCCAGGCGCTCCGTGACTACCGGCAGGCGAGCGGCAACGCCGCCAAGCTGGTGGTCGTGGGGATGACGTCGAACGGGTTCTCCATCGCGGACCCGAACGACGCCGGCATGCTCGACGTGGTCGGTTTCGACACCGCGACGCCGCCGGTCATCAGCGACTTCGCCCGCGCCTAGCAGGTCTCCTGCGAGCCGCGAGCGAAGGAACGCCAACAACACGCATGCGCCCGCGGCGTCCCGCCGCCGCTGGGCGCGTCTGGGTCCGTAGCTCAGAGGCTGAGCGGCGGTTTGTTAAGCCGCGTGACGTGGGTTCGACTCCCACCGGGCCCTCTGGATCGTGAGTCGTGGCCAGGCGCCTCGGGCGCGTGCCGCGGCTCTCGACGAGTCGACGACGGTCGACGGACCATCCTGGTCCAATGTCCCAGTCCGATAAGGGTCAATCAGCTGGTCTCTCAAGCCAGCAATGGAGGGTTCGATTCCCCCCTGGGGCACCAACGGGCCGACGAGCTTGGTTACCGTAACTATAACGGGCCCAAGGTAGCGACCATCGGGTGACCGATGCGAGCGAGCGCGGCGGGACCTCTCCGGAGGATCCGCGGCGTGTGTCGACGGCCGCAGGCAGCGCGCGAGCGCGGCCCGCGGTCCGGACGCCGCGCGAGGCTGGTGGGCGACCACCGGCGGAGCGCACTCCGAGCTCACCCATTGCCCGCCTTGTCTCTCTCAGCTCTGTCACATCTCTGTCCTGCCACCGTCCCGAGGATGGGACGCGACGCTACGAACGTCGCCGGCGAGGGTTCGAGTCCTTCCGGTGGTACCGATGGCCGACATGCCATTCTTGCGTCGCCTTCCGGGGAGGGCCTGGCCTCCAAAGCCGGGCAGCGAGGTGACGACGCCGCCGCGCACTTCGTGCGCGCGTCGGCAACCATACGTCGCCGTCTGGGACGGGCCTGGTCTCCAAAACCGGGCAGCGAGGTTCGATTCCTCGGCGGCGTGCCATGCTCGTTGCCGCCGCCGGAGCTGCGCTCCGGGCGGCCTCGAGCGCTGCGCGAGGCGATTCCTCGGCGGCGTGCGACCGATTCACTGCAGCGACCTCGGGCGAGGGCGCGCGGCTCATGACCGTGCCGATGAGGGTTCGAGTCCCTCCGCTGCTACCAGCTTCCTCGCGCAGACGTCGTCCAACGGCAGGACGCCGTTCGATCGTCCGTCACTCACTCGCCCGGTCGCGGGCCGACGATGGATGGTTACCGGATACCACCCCGGAGATGCCGGTTCGAGTCCGGCCGTCTGCCCCGCACCGCTTCCGTCTCTGTTTCGTTTCGCAGACGTAGCTCAGCCTGGTAGAGCGCGCACACCGTCTGTCAATCCCTTGCCCTCGCGAGAGGGCCGTCGATGGATGGTTATCATTGGTAATGACGAGGTCGCCGGTTCGAATCCGGCCGTCTGCTCCTCCTCGCTCCCGGTCCTGTCCGATTCGTTTCGCAGACGTAGCTCAACTGGATAGAGCACGACAAGTCATCGTCTTTCAACCACCTTGCCCTCGCCAGAGGGCCGACGATGGACGGTTACCGTTGATGCCGCGGTTGCCGGTTCGACTCCGGCCGTCTGCCCTCTTCGTTTCACATGGGTGTAGTTCAGCAGCCAGAACGCGTGGCCCGGGCCCACGAGGCCGTCGGTGCGAGTCCGACCACCCATACCAACTGCCTGTAGCTCAGCAGCAGAGCACCCGGCCGATAACCGGGCGACGGAGGTGCGACTCCTCCCGGGCGGACTGCATGGTGATCGTGGTGTAAAGGCAGCACGGGAGTCCGTGAAACTCCAGGGGCAGGGTTCGAGTCCCTCCGATCACCCCATCTTTCGCTTCGCCCTCGTAGACCAACCTGGCAGGAGTCAACGGTCTCAGAAGCCGTGCAGTGTGGGTTCGAATCCCTCCGAGGGCACCGCGCCTCCCGCGCCTCCGTAGACCAATCGGCAGAGTCGCCGGCTTCAAGCCCCGGGCGTTGCGGGTTCGAATCCCGCCGGAGGTACCGCCAGATCACTCGCTTCGCCGCCGTAGACCAACGGCAGAGTCGGTGGTTCGAGAAGCCACGTAGTGGAGGTTCGAGTCCTCCCGGCGGCACGACTCGCCTGCGCACGCGCGCGGGCCGAAGGCGCTCCTGTTCCGGGGGAGCGCCCGACATCCCACGACCGGGGAAAGGACGACACGTACCGTCATGACCTGTGCGACGACGCGAACCCTGCTCCTGTCGCAGGGCTACGAGCCGATCAAGGTGATCTCGTGGCAGCGCGCGATCACCCTCCTCACCCTCGGCAAGGTCGAGGTGGTCGAGGAGTACGACACCGACATCCGCGCGATGTCGCTCATCATCAAGATCCCCGCCGTGGTGCGGTTGCTCCGCGCCTTCCGCCGGCACGCCAAGCCGGTGAAGTTCTCGCGGGTCAACATCTACGCGCGCGACGCCTACAAGTGCCAGTACTGCGGCGCGCGCTGCTCCGTGACCGAGCTGACGTACGACCACGTCGTGCCGCGCGCGCGCGGCGGCAAGACCACGTGGGAGAACATCGTGACCTGCTGCTACCCGTGCAACGGCGCCAAGGGCAACCGGACGCCGGCCGAGGCGGGCATGCGCCTGAAGGCGCTGCCGGCGCGGCCGACCTGGGTGCCGGCGGTGACGATCCGGGTCAGCACGAAGTCGGTGCCGGACGCGTGGCGTGACTACCTGTACTGGACGGGCGAGATCGAGCACGACGAGCCGGAGGCGTGAGCCCTGGCCGCGGTCGTGGTCGCGCTCGCGCGTGACGGAGCCGAGGGCGCGATCCACCTGCTGCGTGGTCGCGCCGGCGGGCGGCGGTGGGGCGAGCGGCCCGGCGGTCGACGGATGATGCACCGTCGACCCCGGCCGCCCGGGCGGGATGTGCGCAGCATGCATCGCTGGAGGGGCAAGCCGACGTGGCGACGGCGCCGGTCCCGAAAACCGCGCGAGCACCGCAAGGTGCCTTGGGAGTTCGACTCTCTCCCCCTCCGCTGACACGTGAGCGCGGGCGACCGCGCTCGATGGAGAGAGTCCGGATGGACGAGGAGCGCGGCTGCTAAGCGCGTAGCACGGTGACACCGTGTCGGGGGTTCGATTCCCTCTCTCTCCGCTGCGCGTCGAGGCAGCTGCTGGGCAGCTGCGCGCGGCCGATGGCCGCGCGAGGGAATCGAGTATTCACCGGGTGCTCGCGCCGCGAGCCCGGTGAAT
>DASZXE010000832.1:0-3206 GCA_035546475.1 Kofleriaceae bacterium | reverse complement strand
TGCGCGCGGCGTCGATCGTCTCGCCGGCGAGCGCGGCGCCGCGGGCGAGGTCGTCGTCGGTGAGCGCGAACAGGCCCCACGCCGCGGGCCCGTGGCCGGCGGCGGACGGGACGATCATCGACAGGCGGGTCTGCGCGTAGGCGGTCGCGGCGAGGATCGCCGGCGGCACGCCCGACTCGGCGCCGACCTGGCGGAACACCGCCGCCAGCTCCGACGCGCCGCCGACGGCGATCGTGCGGCGCGCCGGGGCCTCACCGCCGGGCGCGCAGCCGCTCGACGTCAGGTTGCTCGCGGCGAGCCCGGCGATCGCCACCACCGCGAGCGCGCCGCGCCGCCGCCGGCCGAGGCCGATCACCAGCCCGACCAGCCCGACGCCGAGCAGGAGCCCGAGACCCGCGCGCCCGCCGCCCGCCGCGCAGCCACCGTCGGCCGAGCCGCCGGTGCCGTCGGGGTCCATGCCCGGATCGACGGTCCGCGGCTCGACGGTGATAATCCAGGTGACCGCGTCGTCCGCCGGCCCGAACCACTGGCCGTCCGACGTCACGAGCGCGAAGCTCTCGGTGAAGGTCGTCTCGTGGTCGACCTCGGGCGCGATCATCGCGAACGTGAAGCGGCCGACCGCCATCGGCGCGGTCGTGTGATCGACGCCGGTCGGCCGGGTGGGGTCGACCCAGTTCTCCGCCTTGACGAACGGGCTCGCGCGGTCGCGCGGCCCGGTGGTGCCGAGCAGCACCGTCTGCGGCGTCCAGGTCGTGCGGCCGGTGTTGGTGTACTCGACCCAGACGACCGCCTCGTCGCCGGACGTCATGGTGAGCGCGTGGTCGGCGGCGCCGAGCGTCGCCGCCAGCGCCGGGCCGACCTGCGTCAGCATCGCGCCCGGGTAGTAGTGGGTGACGATCCAGTCGAACGTCTTGCCGTTCTGCGCCCACCGCTGCGTGCCCCACTGGCAGGTGCCGCGGCCGTGGCCCTGCACGGCGCGGCCGGTGCACAGCGGCTCCGACACGCCGGTCGCCGTCGGATCGCCGTTCTCCGCCGAGTACTCGGCGAAGACGAGGTCGCCGTTCTTCACCGCGAAGACGTCCGCGGTCGCGTCGACGGCGGCGTCCGACACCGGGAAGAACTCGTCCTTGTAGACCTGCGAGGCGGTCGTGTCGTCGAGGTCGGCGCAGTCGTACTTGCCGCCGGCCTTCACCCAGTAGGCGGCGTAGGTGCGGATCGCGACCGCGCCGGCCTGCAGCGACGCCGCGTCCCACGAGCGGATCCACTCGTGCGGCAGGACGCCCTTCACGTACTTCTCGAACGGGATGGTGTCGACGCGGCCGCTGCACGACGCGGTCGAGCCGTCGACGCCGCGCCGCCACACCTTGATCGTCGCGGGCGCATCGAACGCGACCGTCGTCGGGCCGGCGTCGGCGGGGCCGCCCTCGATCGCCTCGGCGGGGCGCGGGCGCGCGGCCGCGATGCCGGCGAGGCCGAGGTCGCGCGCGTCGGCGAGGGTCAGCACGCGCCGCCGGTCGGCGGCCGTGCGAGCGGCGTCGAGGATGGCGGCCGCCTCGGGCCGCAGGTCGCCCGAGCGGTCGTCGCCGAGCGCGACGCCGGTGCGCCAGCGGAGCGGCAGCTCGTCGGCCGGGATCGAGGCGCCGGCCACGTCGCCGTCGTCGTCGGGATCAGCCGGCCCGTCGGCGCGCGCGGTCGCGGTCAGGGTGAGGGCCGCGCCCGCGGCGAGGAGCGCCGCGATCACGCCGGCCGATGCCCGTGGGTGACACATCGGCCGGGATTCTGCACCGCGGATGCCAGCAACTCCACGACGCAATCTGGCGAAAACCAACGTTCCCCCGCTGCCCACGGCGGTGGGCACGCATGGCGTCGCCACCCCCGGCGTGCACCCTCTCGTTTGCATCGGCGCGTCATCCGGCGGCTCGCGCGGCGCGCCTCGCGGCCGGGCACGACATCGTCGCGCCGCTCGCGCGCTCGCTCGGCCGCCGCCTCGCGGGATGTGCGTGCTCGGGGTGCGCGAGTCCCACTCGTCGCGGCCGGCCCGGTTATGGTTGGGACCTTGGCAGATCCCGGCGGCATCCCCTTCGGCCACTTCTCCCTGGGCAAGCGCCTGGCCCGGGGTGGAATGGCCGAGGTCTTCCTCGCCCGCCAGCGCGGCCCGGAGGGCTTCGAGCGCCGGGTCGCCGTCAAGCGCATCCTGCCGCACCTCGCCGACGCGGCGGACTTCGTCCGCATGTTCCTCGACGAGGCCCGGCTGGCGGCGCGCCTGTCGCACCCCAACATCGTCCACATCTACGAGCTCGGCAACGTCGCCGGCGACTACTTCATCGCGATGGAGTACGTCGACGGCATCCATGCCGGCCAGCTCATCAAGCACGCCGAGCACGAGCCGGTGCCGCCGGAGCTGGTCGCCCGCATCGGCGCCGACGCCGCCGGCGCGCTCGCCTACGCGCACCGGCTGACCGACGCCGACGGCCGCCTGCTCCAGCTCGTGCACCGCGATGTCTCGCCGCAGAACATCATGGTGTCGACCGACGGCATCGTGAAGCTGGTCGACTTCGGCATCGCGAAGGCGGTCAGCAAGGCGGAGGAGACGCGGCCCGGCGTGGTCAAGGGCAAGTACGCGTACATGTCGCCGGAGCAGACGACCGGCAAGCCGCTCGACGGCCGCAGCGACGTCTTCTCGCTCGGCGTGGTCCTGTGGGAGATCCTCGCGGGGCGCAACATCGTCGAGCGCGGCGACGTGGTCGAGGCGATGAAGGCGATGCGCGACGGGCGGTTCAAGTCGATCCGCGAGGTCGCGCCGAAGACGCCGGCCAAGCTCGCCGACGCGGTCACGCGGGCGTTGACCCTGCGCAAGGAGGACCGCCCGACGGCGACGCAGCTCCAGGTGATGCTCGAGGAGTACATCAAGGGCGCGCGCGGGCTGGCGACGCCGGTGCAGCTCGCCGAGTGGATCCGGCCGCGGTTCCCGCTCGGGCAGGCGACCGGCGCGGCGGAGGAGCCGGCGCCGGTGGTGGCGCCGCGGGTGGCGGCGACCGCGGCGATGCCGGTGCGGCCCGCGAGGCCGGCGACCGAGCGCGCCGACGTGACATCGGATCCGGCGGCGATCTCGATCGCGATCTCGGTGCCGGGGATCGCGGCGCTGCCGGAGCGAGGGCGAGAGGCGGCGGGGGCGCGGCGCGAGGCCGGCGCCCGCGACGAGCGCG
>DASZXE010000831.1:0-17922 GCA_035546475.1 Kofleriaceae bacterium | reverse complement strand
CGGCCCAGCGGTCGGCGAGCTCGCGGTCGGCGGCGCCCGGCGCGGCCCCGGCGGAGACGATCGCGGCGATCGCCTCGTCGGCGGCGGCCCCCTCGGCCCACAGCGCGCCGGCGTAGGCGCCGTCGGGCCCGACCGCGAGGCGCCGGTCGCCGGTGGCGGCCGCCAGCGGCGCGAGGAGCGGCGTGTGGACGAGCTGATCGCCGGCCTGGACGACGACGATCGCGTGGTCGCCGCGCTCCGCCGCCCACGCCGGGAGGTCGCGCACGTCGTCGGCCGACTCGAGCACGCGGATGCGCCGCGCGCCGGCCTTGCTCGCCGACCGCCGGCCGCGCTCCACCAGGCTGACCCCGGCGATGCGCGTGTGGGCGTGCGGCGAGACCGCGAGCACCACCGCGTCGAAGCCGGCGGCCGGGGGCTCCATGGGCCGCGCACGATACCGGAGCAGACCCCGGAGTCAAGCCGCGGCCCGGGGCTCGCGGCGCGCGGAGCCGACCCGCGCGTTGACGCGTCCCGGCCCGTTTGTCAGAGTCGCGCGGGCATGAAGGCCGTCATCCTCGCTGCGGGCATGGGATCGCGACTCGCGCCGCTCACCAACGACCGGCCCAAGCCGATGGTCGAGGTCGCCGGCCGGCCGCTGCTGCTGCGGGCGCTCGACCGGCTCGCCGCCGTCGGCCTCACCGGCGACGACGTCATCGTCGTCACCGGCTACCGCGAGGACGTGCTGCGGGCCCGCCTCGCCGCCGAGGGGTACGCGCCGCGGCTCGTCACCAACCCGCGCTACAGCGACTGGAACAGCTTCTACTCGCTCCTGGTCGCGAGGGAGGCCGTCGGCGACGACGCCTTCCTCAGCCTCGAGGGCGACGTCCTGTTCGACGGCGAGGTGCTGCCGCGGCTCCTGGCCGCCGAGGGCCCGGCCCACCTGGCCGTCGAGCTGCGCGAGCGCTGCGACGCCGAGGCGATGAAGGTCCAGGTCGACGACGCCGGCAAGGTCCGCGCGCTCGCCAAGGAGCTCGACCCCGAGACCAGCGTCGGCGAGTTCATCGGCCTCGCCCGCTTCGACCGCGCCGCCGGCCGTCAGGTCTTCGACGACCTCGAGCGGTTCGTCGCCGAGGGCATCACCCACCAGTACTACGACCACTCGTACCACCGGCTGGCCGAGCGGGGCGAGCTGGCCATCGGCCTGGTCGACATCTCCGACCGGGTCTCGCTCGAGATCGACGACCTCGCCGACCTGCAGCGCGCCGAGCAGCTCTGGCGGGAGCGCGGCGAGCCCTGAGGTCCGCGCGGGCCGGTCGACCTCCGAGCCGGCACCACATGTGCGCCTGCCGGTGGCAACGACAGTGGTGGCCACTGGACCTGCCGGTGCGTGAACGCGTCTTCCGGTCGATCCCGGTGAGCCGTGGCACACCGTTCGCTTTGGTCGCGTGAGGTCCGGTCCAGTTCCGCCGTCCAGATCGTAGTTTCGGGCGATTGGCGTCACACGGCTGTTGGAGGCTCGTCTCGTGGCGGGCACTCCCCCGTTGAACTGTTGCCACAAACGTGGTGAAGACCTGACAGCTTGGGCCGCAGGTACCCGGAATCGTTAGGGCATACGCCTTGCTTGAGGCACGCGCCATGTCCACGTCACATGCGATCGTCCTGGCCAACCGACTCGCCCTGGAGTCCGGGAACCGTCTGTCGGTCAGCGCGATCCACCGCATTCGCAAGACGCTGGAGGGCCTGGCGGCGGTCGGCGTGCGCGAGGCGGTGGTGGTGGACGGTCGGCACGCGGAGGCTCTCCAGGAGGGCCTGGCCCTGCACGAGCTCCCCTCGCTGCGGGTCGCGGTCCTCGCCAACCTGAGCTGGAAGAACCTGAGCGGCGCCGCGGTCCGGATGGGCCGGAAGTGGATCGAGGACAGCGACCGCTGCCTGGTGGTCCGCGGCGACCGGCCGCTCGACGTCGAGACCCTCGGCATGCTGGTCCGGGTCGGCCTCGAGTCCGACGACCGGCAGACGATCGACGCCGCCGTGGTGGTGTCGACCGGCGACCTCGACCCCCGCCACGAGGTGCGCGTCGCGTTCGGCGCCGACCGTGGCGACGGCGAGCTGCGCACGGTCGCCGCGATCGGCGAGGACCTCGACACCTACGACGGCATCTACACCGGCCACGCGCTGGTCAACGGCGCGCTGCTCGAGGCGCTCGACGCCCTGCCCAACCCGACCGTCGAGCACGGCCTGCTGGCGCTGGCCACCCGTGGCCGGGTCGTCGCCCTGCCGTGCGAGAGCTGGCAGTGGGCGCGCCGCCCGGCGATCCCGGTCGAGGACAAGGTCGAGGCGCTCCTCGAGACGAAGCGCCACGACCGCTACATGCTGCTCAACCCCGGCCCGGTCAACACGACCGCGACCGTGAAGAGCGCGCTCGTCCACCACGACGTCTGCCACCGCGACGCGATCTTCAGCGAGCTGATGGTCTCGCTGACCGGCAAGCTGCGCCGCATCTTCAAGGGCACGCCGCACCAC
The DNA here is from genome assembly GCA_035546475.1 of Kofleriaceae bacterium. Lineage (GTDB taxonomy): Bacteria > Myxococcota_A > Polyangia > Haliangiales > Haliangiaceae > UBA2376. Next base: position 15,423 of record DASZXE010000831.1, on the reverse strand, counting down.
ACGGTCGTCGCGATCACCGGCAGCGGCACCGCGGCGATGGAGTCGGCGCTGGCGTCGACCGTCCCGCCGGACAGGAAGATCCTGATCGTCGACAACGGCGCGTTCGGCGCGCGGCTGGTCGAGGTCGCGACCGTCCACGAGATGAACATCGTGCACCTGCGCTACGCGTGGGGGCAGCAGATCGACCCGGCCGACGTCGCGCGCGCGCTCGAGCAGCACCCCGACATCGCCGTGGTCGCGATGATCCACCACGAGACGTCGGTCGGCCTGCTGAACCCGGTCGGCGCGGTCGGCGCGCTCTGCCGCGCGCACGACGCGCTGCTGGTCGTCGACGCGGTGTCGTCGCTCGGCGCCGAGGACCTCGACGTCGTCCGCGACAACATCGACATCTGCTACTCGAGCGCCAACAAGTGCCTGCACGCGGTCAGCGGCGCCGCCTTCCTGTGCGTGTCGCCCCGCGTGTGGCCGCGCATCGAGAAGCTGAAGCCGCGCGCCTACTACCTCGACCTGCGCCGCTACCGGAAGTACATGGACGAGCTGGCGCAGACGCCGTTCACGCCGGCGGTGTCGACCTACTTCGCGCTCGACGCGGCCTGCACCGAGTACCTGGCCGACGGCCACCGCCTGCGGACGGAGACGTACGCGCGGCGCAACCGCCGCATCCGCGAGGGCCTGGCCGCGCTCGGCATGCCGGCGTTCACCGACACCGGCAACGAGTCGCACTCGATCGTGACCGCGCGGATGCCGGAGGGCGTGGCGTTCGACGACCTCTACGAGGCCGTGAAGCTGCGCGGCATCATCATCTACGGCTGCAAGGGCGTGCTGACCGACCGCTTCCTGCAGATCGCCAACATGGGCGAGCTGGACGACGCGGACATCGACCTGTTCCTGCAGGTGCTCGCCGAGGAGATCGCGCGGCTGCGCGCCGGCGCGACGGCCGGGACGATGGCGATCGCGGCGGCGAGCTCGACGTCGCTGCCGGCCGCGCACGCCTGACAGGCTGGCCAGCACGGGCTCCTGCGAGCCCGGGTCGATCCGGAAGCGCGCGGCGGACGGCGGTCAGGCCGCGGTCAGGTCGCGGTCAGGCCGGCCGGCCGATCGCGTCGTAGTGGAAGCCGAGCGGCTCGACCTCGGCGCGGACCCAGACGTTGCGGCCGTCGAACAGGTTCGGGCGTCGCACGATCCCGCGCAGCCTGGCGAAGTCGGGGCGGCGCAGCTCGTGCCACTCGGTGACCAGGCAGACGCCGTCGGCGCCCTCGGCGGCCGCGTACATGGTCGGTGCCACCAGCAGCCGATCGCCGTAGCGGCGCGCCGCGTTCGCGCTCGCGGCCGGGTCGTAGGCGACCGGCGTGGCGCCGGCGGCCAGGAGCGCGTCGATGAGCGGGAACGCCGGCGACTCGCGGACGTCGTCGGTCTCCGGCTTGAAGGCGAGGCCCCACACGGCGATGCGCGCGCCCGCGAGGTCGGCGCCGAGGCGGCGCGCCACCTTCGCCGGCAGGACGCCGAGCTGGCGCTGGTTGGCGGCGATCACCGCGTCGACGACGAGCGGCTCGACGCCGGCGGCGCGGGCGGTGCGGGCCAGCGCGCGCAGGTCCTTCGGGAAGCACGACCCGCCGAAGCCGGGGCCGGCGAACAGGAACTTGTTGCCGATGCGCGGGTCGGCGCCGAGCGCCTTGCGGACGGCGTCGATGTCGGCGCCGAGCGCCTCGGCGACCAGCGCCAGCTCGTTCATCAGCGAGATGCGCGTCGCCAGCATCGTGTTGGCGGCGTACTTGGTCAGCTCGGCGGAGCGCACGTCCATCAGGACGACGCGCTCGCCGGTGCGCTGGAGCGGCGCGTAGAGCCGCCGCATCAGCTCGGTGCCGCGCGGATCGTCGGAGCCGATCACGACGCGCGCCGGCTTCATGAAGTCGTTGACCGCGTCGCCCTCCTTCAGGAACTCCGGGTTCGCCACGACGATGCACTCGTGCGCGCAGGTCTCGCGCAGCACGGCGCGCACCTGCTCGGCGGTGCCGACCGGCACGGTGCTCTTGTCGACGACGACCGTCGGTCCGGTCAGCGCCGGGCCGAGCGCGCGCGCGGCGGCGAGCACGTGGCGCAGCTCGGCGGAGCCGTCCTCGCCCTCCGGCGTGCCGACCGCGATGAACGCCGCGTCGATGCCGGGCGTCGCCTCGGCGAGGCGGGTCGTGAAGCGCAGCCGCCCGCGGGCGCGGTTGCGCGCGACCAGCTCGGCGAGGCCGGGCTCGTGGAACGGCAGCTCGCCGGCCGAGAGCCGGGCGATGCGTGCGGCGTCGATGTCGACGCAGGTGACGTCGTGGCCGAAGTCGGCGAACCCGGCGCCGACGACCAGCCCGACATAGCCGGTTCCGAGGACGGTGAGCTTCATGGCTGCACCTGGACGGCGAGGCGGCGATCGACGTCACGCGCGTGACGACGCGCCCGCGCGCCGCCGTCCTTCACGGCAGGTGGCCCTGCAGGAGAAATGAACGTGTCAGGTCCCGGACAGTCACGGAGGATGGTTCGCATGGTCGGGCTCGGGTCTTGCGACCGCGGTGCCACCGGCGGCGCGTCAGGCGCGAGCGGCGCGCGAGCGGCCCGAGGACGGGGGCGATGACGGGGGCGATGACGGGCGCGATGACCGCCGCGCCGCCGCGCGTCTCCGTCGTCGTGCGGTCGTACAACCGGCTCGCCGCGCTGTGCGAGCTGGTGGCGGCGCTGCTCGCCCAGGCGCACGACGCGTTCGAGGTCGTCGTCGTCGAGCAGAGCACGGTGACGCCGTCCGCCGCGGTGGCGGCGCTGGCCGCGCTCGAGGCCGATCCGCGCCTGCGCGTGCTGCGGTCGGGGCCGCTCGGCGGCGCGCGCGCCCGCAACGTCGGCGTGGCGGCGACCCGCGGCGCGATCGTCGTGTTCATCGACGATGACGATCTACCGGTCGGCGTCGACTTCCTGTCGGCGATCGAGGGCCGCTTCCGCGCCGACCCGCGCTGCCTCGGCCTGACCGTCCGCCAGCTCTGGGGCCCGGCGCCCGGCTGGAGCTTCCGCCGGCTGGCGCCGCGCCTCTGCATGCGGTTCTCGCCCGTGCTGCGCCTGCCGTACGCCTACGCGCGCCACGACCGGCCGGTCGAGCGCGTCGACCACGTGCACGGCACCGGCGGCGCGTTCCGCCGCGAGGTGTTCGCCCGCTTCGGCGGCTGGGACGAGGACACGCCGATCGAGGACGAGACGTCGCTCGCCATCCGCATCGGCCGCGGGCTCTCCGCCGGCGAGTACCTCTGCTTCTTCCCCGGCGCGCGGCTCCGGCGCCGCATGGAGCTCGACGGCGGGCTGGCCAAGCGCCGGGCCGGCGCGGTCGGCTTCTTCCGCCGCTTCATGACGTTCGTCCACCACATCCTCGGCCGCTACCACCGCCGGCGGGTCTGCGCGCTCTACCCGCTGTACGTGGCGGCCGCCTGGTGGTGGACCGCGTCGTGGCTGTGGACCGACTCGAACGATCACCCGACGACGTGGCGGAGGCTGGTCGCGCTCGCCGGCTTCACGGCGGTGCTGCCGTACCAAGCGGCGCGCCAGCTCCTCGTTGTCGACCTCGGGCGGCTGCCCGGCAGCGGCGTCAGGCTGATCGAGCAGGTCGGGGGCGCGTCAGGTGGATGACGGCGAGCGCGGCGTAGCCGACGCAGATCGCGAGGCCCAGGCCGTAGCCGACCTGCGGCACGCCGGCCAGGCACGACGCCGCGAAGACGAGCACGTAGAGGTCGCGGCGCCCGAGGCCGCGCACGACGGTCAGCGGGGTCACCCGGGCGTTGAACCGCTCGGTCGGCGTGTCGTCGTCGCTGTCGAACCACCAGCGGAACGCCATGACGTCGCCGAACTTCCCCTGCCGCGCGACGTCGACGTAGATCATGATCGCCACCAGCGCGCGCGCCGCGGCGGCGCCGATGCCGAGCCACGCCCACACGCCGCCGAGGCCGACGCCGAGGCAGGCGATGAAGGCGTTGTCGATCACGTCGTCGCTCAGGTTGTCGAGGATCATCCCCGCCTTGCTGTGCTTGTGGCGGATGCGGGCGAGCTCGCCGTCGCACGAGTCGAGGACGACCTGGAGGAAGATGAGCGCGCCGGCCAGCGCGAACGCGGCGCGCGAGCCGATGGTGGCGAACGCGCACGCGGTGAGGCCGACCGCGATGTTGACCAGCGTGACGTGGTTCGGCGTCGCCGCGGTGTGGGTCAGCACGCGCGTGATCGCCAGCGACACGTAGCGGATGACGAAGCGGTCGCCGACGCCGTCGTACGGCCGCCGGCACGACTGCAGGAGCGCGCGGGTGGCGGCGCGCGCGCTGGCGTCGTCGGTGACCTCGACGCCGGCGACGACCGCGGCCGGGATGGGCTCGGCGCCGGCGGGCAGGTCGGCGCCGGGCGCGACGACGTCGACGGCGAGCGCGAGCGCGGGCAGGGCCGGCAGGTCGGCGCGCTCGGCGCGGACGATCGCGCGGGTCGCGCCGGCGCGGGCGGCGTCGCGCAGCGTCCGCTCGAGGACGGACATGCCGCCGATCCGCCGGCGCAGGTTGCGGTCGCCGGGCGGCACGTCGACGACGACGGTGCGGGGCGGCTGGCTCACGGCGTGGCTTCCCGCGCCTGCGCGCGCGCAGCCGCGGCCGCGCGGTCGAGCCGGATGACCGTGCCGACCCGCCGCACCGCGAGCAGGAGCAGCCAGACCGCCATCGCGCCCGCGAGCGGCAGCACGATGTCCGACGGCCGCTGGAGCAGAAGCGCGAGGCCGACCCAGAAGTAGACGTCGCCCTCGCCGAACATCACGATCCGCCACGTCTGCGCCAGGTAGTAGCGGAGCCGCTCGCCGAAGGAGAGCTCGCCGAACGGCCGCACGTCGGTGGCGACCACGCTCGCCGGCGCCGCCCGCTCGCGCTCGAGGTACGCGACGACCCAGTACATGTAGCAGCGCAGCAGGTACGACGTGCCGAGGAAGGCGCCGGCGAGGACGTGCACGAGGCCGTGGCCGTCGAGCCACGCGCGCACGCCGAGCGCGAAGCCGAGCGCCGCCAGGCTCGCGCCGTCGGTGATCTTGTCGAGGAACGCGCCGAGCGCCGACGGCTGCTTGCGGTAGCGGGCGAGGCTGCCGTCGGTGATGTCGAGCACGAGGCTGAGCTCGAGGAGGACGAGCGCGGCGACGTCGGCCCACGGCGCCCGCACCACGACGAGCCCGGCGCCGGCGAGCCGCAGCACGAAGCCGACGATCGTCACCAGGTTCGGCGTGATCCAGCGGACCTCGGCGACCGAGGCCGCGACCAGCACGCCGAGCGGCCCGCCGAAGACGATGTGCCACCAGTCCTCGTAGCGCTTGTTGCGCAGGAGCCGCAGGCGCGTCGAGAACGGCAGGTGGATCAAGGCTTGCGTGCCGTCAGGCGGATGACGACCGGGTCGTCGTCCTTGTAGACGGCGACGCCGGAGGCCTCGATCGCCTCGACGAGCTCGAGGCCGAGGCCGCGGACCTCGTCGCTCAGCTCCTCGAGGCGGAGGAAGCGGCGGTAGTGGCCGTCGTGGATGAACGCGTCGCGCTCGGCCGGCTCGCCCTGGCCGTAGAGGCTGCCCTTCACCGACCGGACCTCGACGAGGAGCTGGCCGCCGGACCGCAGGTGCGCGGCCGACCACGCGAGCGCGGCGCCCTGGATCGCGGCCGGGATCGCGTGCAGCGTGAAGCGCGAGTAGACCGCGTCGAGCGCCGGCTGGCTGCGGTCGTACACCTGCGCGAGGTCGGCGAAGTCGGCCTGCAGGAAGCGTGGCCGGTGACGGAACCGCCCGAGATCCGGCCGCTCGTTCAGCGTGTGGATGGCGACCGCCGAGCGGTCGCAGGCCACCACGCGGACGCCCTGCGAGGCGAAGAAGAGCGCGTCGCGGCCGTTGCCGCAGCCGAGCTCGAAGAGGAGCGCCTCCGGCTCGAGCTTGCCGAGGACGACGCGGGCGAAGCTGGACGGATTCTCGAGGTCGGGGTGGCGCCCGGCATAGAAGGCGTTCCAGTACGCGTCCTCGTCGGCCAGGGTCATCCGACCCTTGGTGCCACAGCGCGGCCGGCGGCGCAAGTCGCCGTATCCCTTGGCGACACGGGCGGGGCGGCGATTCTCGCGGCGGCCGGTCGATCGTGCGCCGGATCGCCGGCGACTTCGAGTAGGGTCCCGCGCCATGAAGAAGCTGACCATCGTGTTGATCCTGGGGGCGCTCGTGGGCTGCGGCGGCGACATCGCCGATCAGGCCATGGGCAAGATGAAGAGCGCGCGCGACAAGGCGTGCGCGTGCAAGGACGTGGCGTGCGCCGAGGGCGCCAAGAAGGAGTTCATGGACTGGATGCAGGGGCACGTGAAGGAGCTGAAGAAGGCCGGCAAGCCGTCGAAGTCGGTCCGCGACAAGTTCGAGAAGCTGAGCGACGAGGCCGACGCGTGCATCGACAAGCTGCGCGACGCCGCCGCGCCGCCGCCCGCGATCGACGTCCCGCCGAGCGTGCCGGCGCCCGAGGCGGCGCCGCCGGCCCCGACGCCCGCGCAGTAAGGGCGATCAGCCCGCGGCGGCGGCGAGCCGCGCGCGGGCGAGCCCGACGAAGCGGCCATCCGCGTCGCCGCACAGGAAGCGGCGGCCGAGGCGTGCGGCGACCACCGCGGTCGTCCCCGAGCCGGCGAACGGGTCGACCACGAGGTCGCCCGGCCTCGACGACGCCAGGATCAGCTTCTCGATCAGCTCCTCCGGCTTCTGCGTCGCGTGGGCGGTCTTCTCCGCCATCCCGTTGCAGAGGACCGGGATCTCGAAGACGTCGCGCGGCTTGGCGCCGAGCGGGTGCGGCTGCCAGCGGTCGCGCCGGGTGCCGCGCCCGTACTGCGACGACACCGCCTGCACGCGCTCCGGGTAGCGCGTCGTGTGGGCGTTGTACGGCACGCGGACGGCGTCGACGTCGATGCCGCCGCCGCGCGCGGCGCGCAGGTGGAGGATCGACTCGTGCGACCGGCCCCAGTCGCGGCCGAGGTTGGCCTTGTTGCGGTACGTCCACACCAGCCAGCGGCACTCGGCGAACCGCGGCGCCGACCGGACCTTCACCTCGGCGAGGATCTCCGAGAAGCCGCACACGTACGCGGAGCCGCGGCCGTCGACGGCGCGCCGGACCTCGGCGAGCCAGCGGTCGCACCAGTCGACGTAGTCGGCCAGGGACGCGAACTCGTCCCACGCCTCCTTCGCGATCGCGTAGGGCGGATCGGTCACCACCAGCGCCGCGCCGCCGTCGGGGACGCGGGCGAGCAGCTCGAAGACGTCGGCCTTCCACAGCTCGCCGGCCTCGGTACGCAGCGCGCGGGTCGGCGCCTCCCCCCGCAGGTCGGCAGGGAGCGGCAGCTCCTCCTTCAGGCGCGGCGGACGCTTCGGCACCGGCCGACCCTACCCGCCGGGGCTGACGCTCGTGATATGCCGGCGGACATGAAGCGAGCAACGCTCCTCTCGGCCGTCCTCCTCGCCGCCTGCGGCGGTGGTTCGAAGCAGCAGCCCACCGGACCGGCCCCCGGCGGAGGCAGCGGCAGCGACGTCGCCGACGTCGGCACCGGTCCCGCCAAGCCGCCGCCGCCGGCGGTCGCGCCCGACCCGCAGCTCGCCGCTCGCAAGGCCTACGTCGATCCCGGCGGCATGTGGATGCCCCGGCAGATGACGCTGCCGATCCACGCGCAGCAGTTCGCCGCCATGGGCGTGCAGCTCCCGCCGGCCGCGCTGTCGGACCCGCTCGCCGACCCGCTCGGCGCGGTCGTCTCGCTCGGCGGCTGCACCGGCTCGTTCGTGTCGCCCGACGGCCTGGTCATCACGAACCACCACTGCGTGCAGGAGGCGCTGCAGCTCAACGCCACGCCGAAGAACAACCTGGTCGAGACCGGCTTCCTGGCGAAGACGCGCGCCGAGGAGCTGCCGGCGGGGCCGACCCAGCACGTCTACGTCATGCAGGCGTCGCGCGACGTCACCGACGACATGACGAAGGGCCTCGCCGACATCGGCGACCCGACCGCCCGCACCAAGGAGGTCGAGAAGCGCGAGAAGGCGCTGGTCGCCGCCTGCGAGAAGGACCGGCCCGGCATCCGCTGCGAGGTCGAGAGCTTCTACCGCGGCGCCGAGTGGCAGATCATCGAGTCGCTCGACATCAAGGACGTGCGGCTGGTCTACGTCCCGCACCGCGCGATCGGCAACTACGGCGGCGAGATCGACAACTGGGCGTGGCCGCGCCACACCGGCGACTGGTCGTTCTTCCGCGCCTACGTCGGCAAGGACGGCAAGCCGGCCGATCCGTCGCCCGACAACGTGCCGTACCACCCGGCGCACGTGCTCAAGATCGCGACGACGCCGCTGTCGGAGAGCGACTTCGTCATGGTCGCCGGCTACCCCGGCTCGACCGAGCGCATCACGACCTACAGCGAGACGAAGTTCGACGTCGACTGGACCTACCCGCAGGAGATCGAGCAGATCCAGGAGGCGTACGACGCCCTCGGCGAGCTGCAGAAGCAGGGCGGCGCCACCGCGCTCAAGGCCGGCGTCTTCAAGCAGTTCGTGCAGAACGCGCTCGAGAACACCCAGGGCACGCTGGCCGGCCTCACCAAGGGCGACACGCTCGCGCAGAAGCAGGCGCTCGACGAGAAGGTGCGCGCGTGGGCGGCGCAGCCCGGCCGCGAGGAGTACAAGGCGGCGATCGACAAGCTGGAGGCGTCGTTCGCCGAGGCGCGCAAGACCGCCGGCGTCGACGCGATCTACGGGCGGGCCGCCAACGGCTCGACGCTGCTGGCGGTCGCCAACGGCCTCGTCCGCGGCGCCGAGGAGCGGGCCAAGCCCGACGCCGAGCGCAAGGCCGGCTACCAGGACCGCGACCAGCCCGACCGCATCGCCGAGCAGAAGGAGCTGTCGGGCCAGTACGACCCGACGATCGACCGCGTCTTCTTCCGGATCGCGATCGTGCGCGCGCTCAAGCTGCCCGAGGTCGAGCGGCCGTGGCTGGCGCCCATCCTCGGCACCAGGAAGGGCCAGGCGATCGACGACGCGCTGATCGACAAGCGGCTCGACGCGCTCTACAAGGGCACCAAGCTCGGCGACGAGAAGCTGCGCCTGCGCCTGCTCACCAGGGGCACGACGAAGGAGCTGAAGGCGAGCAAGGACCCGTTCATCCAGATCGCGGTCGCGCTGGCGCCGTCGTTGCGCGCGTACGAGGCGCAGCAGGAGCAGCGCGCGGGCGACCGGCTGCTGTACGCGCCGAAGTACGCGGTCGCGATGCGCGAGGCGCTCGGCGGCGCGCTCGCGCCCGACGCCAACAGCACGCTGCGCGTCACCTACGGCACGGTGAAGCGGTTCGCCGGCGCCGCCGGCCGGCCGTTCACGTCGGTGTCGGAGATCCCGGCGATGGACAAGGGCGAGGAGCCGTACGACGCGCCCAAGACGCTGCTCGCCGCGATCAAGGGCAAGGTGTGGGGGCCGTACGCCGACCCGACGCTCGGCGAGGTGCCGGTCGACTTCCTCTCCGACGTCGACACCACCGGCGGCAACTCCGGCTCGCCGACGCTCAACAGCCGCGGCGAGCTGGTCGGCCTGCTGTTCGACGGCAACCTCGAGAGCGTGTCGTCGGACGTCGTCTTCAACCCGCAGATCACCCGGTCGATCCACGTCGACATCCGCTACGCCCTCTGGGTGATGGACGCCCTCGACGGCGCCGACCACCTGCTCACCGAGATGGGCGTCACGCCCAGCCTCTGACCTGACCATGCCGACCTTCCCTGCTCCCGCTCCTGCTCTGGAATCCGGACTCCGGGCTCCGATCCCGCGTCGGCCTCCGGAAGCCGGTCGAGGCGGGGGCGCGGGCGCCGGCGATGGCGGTCGCGGTCGCGGTCGCGATGGAGCCTCGACGTGACGCCTTCCGCGCCGTCCGGCCAGCGGGTCGTCGTCCGCGAGCTCGCGGAGGATCCGGACGAGGCCGTCGCGCGGCTCGCCGTCGAGCCGATGTCACCGCCGCCCGCCACCGAGCTCGGCCCGCGCGACGTCCTGATCGCCGTCGAGAGCGCGGCCGTGGGCTGGGTCGACCTGCTGATGACGAGCGGGCAGTACCAGCACGCGCCGCGGCCGCCGTACACGCCGGGGCTCGAGTACGCGGGCCGGGTCGCGTGGCGCGGCGACGAGGCGGCGGCGCGGGTGGCGGTCGGCGACGACGTGATGGCCGACGGCCTGCTGACCGGGCCGCGGTCGCGCGGCGCGCACCAGCGATGGGGCGGCTTCGCGACCTGGGCGGTCGCGCCGGTCGAGGCGGTGCTGCCGAGGCCGCGCGCGCTCTCGGCCGACCAGGCGGCGGGGCTGCTGTCGAGCTACGAGACGGCCTACCACTGCCTCGTCACGCGCGGGCGCGTGCAGGCGGGCGAGACGGTGCTCGTGCACGGCGCGTCGGGCGCGACCGGGCTGGCGGCGGTGCACGTCGCGAAGCTGCTCGGGGCGACGGTCATCGCCACCGGCCGCTCGGCGGACAAGCTGGCGATCGTGAAGGCGGAGGGCGCCGACCACGTGATCGAGGTCGGCGACGTCGGCAGCGAGGAGGGCGTGACCGCGCTGCGCGAGCAGGTGCGCGCGGTGACCGGCGGCCGCGGCGCCGACGTGGTCCACGACGGCGTCGGCGGGCCGATCTCGGTGGCGAGCCTGCGCTGCGTGCGGTTCGGCGCCCGCTACCTGATCGTCGGCTGGGCGGCGACGCCGGGCGTGGCGCGCGGCAAGGGCGGGCGCGGCGCGCCGAACGCGAACGTGCTGCCGACGAACCTGATCATGATGAAGGGCCTCGACGTGCTCGGCTGCCCGATGGTGATCGCGACCGGCGAGGATCCGTCGCTGCGCCCGCCGCGGCTCGCGCAGGTGCTGGCCTGGGTCGAGGAGGGCCGGCTGCGGCCGCGGGTCGGGCGCGTCTATCCCTTGTCCGAGGCGCGGACGGCGCTGCGCGCGAAGTGGCGCGGCGAGGTCGTGGGCGGCATCGTCGTCCGGCCCTGAGGCACGGGCACGGGCACGGGCACCGGCACCGGCACGCCGCGGTCATGGTATCGAGAGCGGATGGACGACGAAGTCGCGATCGCCGAGGCGCCCATGATCCATCCGACCGCCGTCGTCGAGCGCGGCGCGGTCGTCGGCGAGGGCACGCGCATCTGGCACTTCGCCCACGTGATGCCGGGCGCGCGGATCGGCGCGCGCTGCGTGGTCGGCCACGCCTGCTACATCGGCAACGTCACGATCGGCGACGGCTGCCGCATCCAGAACCACGTCTCCGTCTTCGACGGCGTCACGCTCGAGGACGACGTGCTGCTCGGGCCGTCGTGCGTCTTCACCAACGTCAAGCACCCGCGCGCCCACGTCCCCCGCAAGGAGGAGCTCGCGCCGACCCGCGTCGGCCGCGGCGCGACGATCGGCGCCAACGCGACCGTGGTGTGCGGCGTGACGATCGGCGCCTACGCCTTCGTCGGCGCCGGCGCGGCGGTGGCGGGCGACGTCGCCGCCCACGCGCTCGTGGTCGGCGTGCCGGCGCGCTGGGCCGGCTGGGCCTGCCGGTGCGGCGAGCGGCTGCCCGGCTTCGACGGCGCGGGCCAGTCGACCTGCGGCCGGTGCGGCGATCGCTATCGCTCGGTCGGCGCCGGCATCGAGCTCGCCCCGCCGTGAGCGTCAGACCTTCGGCGTCTTCGTCCTGTCGTCGATGTGATCGGCGGTGACGCCGAGGCTGCGCGCGAGCTCCTCCGCGCTCATCGTCGGCGCGTGCTGGTCGCTGCCCATCGCCTGCGACAGCCCGCCGAGGTAGCGGCCGAGCTTGTCGCGCACGAGGAAGCCGGCCTCGCCCGGCTCCTTGTTGCGGTCGGTGCGCAGGCGGCCGGCGAAGATCTCGTCGCCGTCGTGGACCAGGAAGCAGGCGTCGCGCACCGGCAGCGGCCCGGCCTCGAGCGCGGCGGTGACGACCTCGCGCGTCGACGGATCGTTGAGGCAGAGGCGGATCAGCGTGGCGAGGTCGAGGTCGAAGCTTTCGGGCATGGTCTTCTCACGGGTTGCGGAGGGGGCGGTGCTCGGGAAGGTTGCGGACGGCGGCCGCGAGCTGCGCGCCGGTCTGGAAGCGCGCGGCCGGGTCCTTGGCGAGGCAGCGCAGCACGAGGCGATCGAGCGCCGGCATGATGCCCGCCGACGGATCGATCGAGCTCGGGCTCGCCGGCTGCTTGCCCAGGTGGGCGGTCGCGAGCTGGATCGGCTTGCCGGTGAACGGCGGCTGGCCGGTGAGCAGCTCGTACGCGACGCAGCCGAGCGCGTAGATGTCGGTGCGGACATCGGGCGGCTGGGTGCCCCACTGCTCGGGCGACATGTACGCGGGCGAGCCGAACGCGAGGCCGTCGCGGGTGAGCACCTGGCTGTCCTTGGCGTCGGGCGCGAGGATCTTGGCGAGGCCGAAGTCGAGCACCTTCACGATCGCGCCGCGCGGGTGCGGCGCGAGCACGATGTTGTTCGGCTTGATGTCGCGGTGGACCACGTCGTGCTCGGCGGCGTGGTGGAGCGCGTCGGCGACCTCGGCGACTATCGCGAGCGCGCGCGGGATCGGCAGCGGGCCGCGCTGGCGCAGGAGCGCATCGAGCGGCGTGCCGCTGACCGCCTCCATCGTCAGGTAGAGCCGCCCGTCGGGCAGCCGGCCGCAGTCGAAGGTCCTGACGATGTTCTCGTGCGAGAGCCGCTGGGCGGCGCGCACCTCGCGCTTGAAGCGGCCCTCGATCGTGCGATCGGTGAGGTCGCCGGTGAACAGCTTGATCGCGGCGCGGCGGTGCTCGCTCAGGTCGTCGACCAGGTAGACCGTGCTGGTCGCGCCCTCGCCGAGCGGCTGCACGACCTGGTAGCGATCGACGAGGACGGATCCGATCATGAGAGGCGCCGGCACCCCCGCCGGAGCGCCGAGGATACACCTCCGGACGCGACGGATCGCCGCGGGATCCGCACGGTCGCCGGCCTGCGAAGATCGCCGGCCGAGGCTGCGTCACGCCGGCGGGCGCGCGGGCCGCGGGCGGTAGTAGTGGCGCAGCGCCAGCCACAGCTCGATCGGATCGAAGCCGAGCAGCGCGAACGGGTGGGCGCCGGCGTCCTTCATCGCGGTGCGCGCGCGCTCGGCGAGGCCGGCGGCCCGCTCGCGCGCGGCGGTCGGCAGGAGCGAGGCGAGCGCGCTGGCGCCGCGCTGGGCGAAGCCGGCGACGGTGGCGCCGCCGATGAGGCCGAGCAGCCACGCGGGCGCCGGGTCGATCACGATGCGGCGCGCGCCGTACTCGCGGGTGAACGTGTCGGCCGGGCCGGTGATGATGCGATCGATCGTCGCCCGCTCGAGGACGACCGTGATGCTCGGCCGCGCGAGCCGCTCGCCGATCGCCTGGTTGAGCCGCTTCATCGACGTCGGCCAGTCGCGGGCGAGCGCGGCCTCCGGCACCAGGTCGGCGAGCGGCTGGTGGCCGTGCAGCTCGGCGACGTCGCCCCGGCGCTTGACGACGGTGGCGGCGGCGACGATCGACCGGCGATCGTCGGCGATGACGTAGGCGCTGACCGCGCTGTCGTCGGGGACCAGCAGCTCGAACGTGCGCTGCAGCGGCTCGTACGCCGGCGCGGGCACGAGGTCGAGCAGCGGCGGGTGGCTCCACACGCCCTTGCCGCTGCGGGCCTTGACCGCGCGCAGCACCGCGAGGCCCTGGGCGGCGAGGTCGAGATCGATCGTCAGGTGGCGCTCGACGTCGGCGGCGATCGCGGCGAGCGCGTGGGCCTCGACGACGACCACCGCGCCGACGCCCCACCGGCGGGCGGCGGCCTCGAGCGCCGCGGGGGTGGGCGGCAGCGCGAGCGCGTGGGCGGCGGGGCCGGCGGGGTCGAGCGCGCCGCGCGCGCGGTCGCCTCCGATCACCAGCTTGACGACGTGCGCCGGCGAGCCGTCGACGACGACCAGCGCCCACCGCGGGTGATCGCGCAGCGGCGGCGGCACCAGCAGGTCGACCCAGCCCGCCCAGTGGCGCGGCTCGAATCCGGACACGGCGACGTCACGGGCGAGCACGTTCGTAACGTAGCCCGCACGTCGGGGCGCGGCTACGGGAGCGCGACCCGACGGCGCACCGTCGGCAACTTGCGCCGGCCGCGAGGTCGGGCGACGCTGCGCGCATGAAGACGAATCTGATGTGCATGTCCATCGCGGTGGTGTCGATGATCGGCGCCGGCTCGGCGTTCGCCGGCGGCTCGGAGGGCACGGTCGGTGTCGGCGCCGAGTTCGGCCTGTCCGGCACCGGCGGCCTGTCGGTCAACTACGACGCGGGCAAGTGGCACGCGGGCGGCTTCCTCGCGTTCCACGACGAGGAGGGGCCGGACAACACCGCCTTCGGCCTCGGCGGCCGCTTCTTCTGGCACGTCCACTCGACGCCGACGTCGGACTTCTCGGTCGGCGGCAGCCTCGCGCTCGACCACGAGGAGATGGGCCCGGACACCTCGGCGAACCTGCTCTACCTCGAGCCGGGCGTGCAGATCCGCGCGTTCATCTCCGGCAACGTCGCCTTGAGCGCGACCGCCGGCTTCTCGATCGGCCTCGCCGACGCGTCGGGCGTCGACCTGACCGGCCAGGTGACCGGCTTCGCCGGCATCCACTATTACTTCTTCTGATCGGTCGCTGCGGGGCGCGCGCGGACCTCGAAGAGGCGCGCGTCGCCGGCGGCGAGGGCGATGGTCGCGTGGCCGTCGGTGGCGTCGAGGTGCTCGTCGGACAGCGCGTCGCGCAGGCCGACGCCGGGCGGCGTGACCAGCCGCGCGCGCACCGGGCCGGCGCCCGGGTTGGTGACGATGATCGCCCGCGCGTCGCCGTGGTCGTCGTCGAAGACGTCGACGTGCGGACCGGCGGGCCGCTCGATCGCCCACGGCTCCGGGTCGACCAGCGCGGCGAGGTCCTCGGCGAGGCCGGCGAGGTCGTCGACCGAGCCGGGGCGCATGCGGCCGGCGCGGCGGGGCGGCACCGGGTCGTCGACGAGCGGGCGGCCGAGCTCGTCGTGCGTCGGCTGCTCGGGGCCGTAGACGACGACGCGGCGGGCGGCGGCTGCGGCGGCGAGGTCGCGCCACAGGCCCCGATCGACGCGCCGCAGGGTGGGCGCGACGATCGCGTCGAACGCGAGCAGGCGGTCGGCGCCGGCCGACTCGTCGACGATCGCGAACGGCACGCGCGCGAGGTCGAGCGCGGCGGCGCAGGCGGCGAACCAGCGGCGGTAGGTAACCGCGTCGGCGTCGCGGCCGAGGTGGGCGGCGCCGGCCGGCCCGAGGCCGACCAGCTCGGCGACGATCGGCGGCGCCGGGTCGAGCACCGACGAGGCGAGGCCGTGGCGGGCGTCGGCGCGCGACGCGACGAGCGCG
>DASZXE010000830.1:0-14803 GCA_035546475.1 Kofleriaceae bacterium | reverse complement strand
CGCCCGCAGCCCGCCGCCCGGCCGCGGCCGCGCCCGCGCCCGACGCGGCGCGCGAGAAGGGCGACCGCCTCGGCCTCTGGCTCGCGCTCGCCGCGATCCTCGCCGTCGGCGGCGTCGTCGCCGCGGTGATGGTCCTCTCGTCGCTCGGCGTGATCTGATCGCGGCCGCCGCGCCGCGCGCCACGCCCCGCGCGCCACGCCCGGGCTGCTACGCGCGCTTCGGCGGCAGCCGCAGGCGGTCGACCCACGCCGTCAACGCCGCCGCGAACCGTCGCAGGAGCTCGCGCGTCGCCTCGTCGATCAGCTCGCCGTGCGCGTCGAACCGCTCGTGCGCCTTCGGGATGATCACCTCCGGCTGCGGCATCGCCGGCGAGTCGGTGAACACCAGGATCTGGCGCAGGTGGTACTGCGCGCGCATGCCGCCGCTGATGCCGGTCGCCGCGCTGACGATGCCGACCGGCCGCCCGCGCAGCGGCGACAGCATCGGCGGCCGCGACGCCCAGTCGATCGCGTTCTTCAGCACGCCGGGCAGGCTGTAGTTGTACTCCGGCGTCGCGATCACCAGCCCGTCGGCGCCGGCGATCGCCTGCTTGAGCGCGACCACCGACGGCGGCTCGGCCGGCGAGTCGGGGTCGAACGTCGGCAGTGCGGACAGCCCGTCGAACAGCTCGAGCGTGGTGCCGTCGGGCAGCACGCCGCCGAGCGCGCGCAGCAGCGCCCGGTTCAGCGATGCCTTGCGCACGCTGCCGGCGATGCCCACCAGCCGGACGGCCATCGGCCGACTGTAGCGAATGATCCGGCCCCCTCGCGCCCGCGCCCGCTACAATGCGGCATGGCGTTCTTCGTCTCTCCCAGCAAGCTGCGGATGCCGACGCCGGCCGAGGCGTTGCCCGGCCGCGCCACCGCCATGCCGGTCGCGCCCCGCCACACGGTCACCGGCCACCCGCTGGCGCCGCCGTACCCGGCCGGCCTCGAGGTCGCGATGTTCGGCCTCGGCTGCTTCTGGGGCGCCGAGCGGAAGTTCTGGCAGGTGCCCGGGGTGTGGACGACCGCGGTCGGCTACGCGGGCGGCCTGACGCCGAACCCGACGTACGAGGAGGTGTGCAGCGGGCGCACCGGCCACAACGAGGTCGTGCGGGTCGTGTTCGATCCCGCGAAGGTCTCGTACGAGGAGCTCCTGCGGGTGTTCTGGGAGAACCACGATCCGACCCAGGGCATGCAGCAGGGCAACGACGTCGGGACGCAGTACCGGTCGGGCATCTACGTCGCCGGCGAGGCGCAGCGGGCGGCGGCCGAGGCGTCGCGCGCGGCGTACGCCAGGGCGCTGGCCGGCGCCGGCCACCGGGACCCGATCACGACCGAGATCGTCGACGCGCCGGCCGTCTACTTCGCCGAGGACTACCACCAGCAGTACCTGGACAAGAACCCGCGCGGCTACTGCGGCCTCGGCGGCACCGGCGTGGCGTGTCGGTTGTAGCTGCGTCGGGCCGGCTCGCGCGCTTCGCGGGCTCGGCCGCGTCGTCGTGGGCATACCCCACGCCTCGCGGCTGGCCTTCAGGCGGCCCGGGCGCGAAGCGCTGACCGGCGAGGCGCCGGCGGACGCGGCGATTGTGCGCCGCGCGCGTTCGCGTTACCCCTCGAGCGTGGGGATCAAACTCGCTTCGCTCGCGCTCTGCTCCAGCCTCGCGCTCGTCACCGGCCTCGCGGCGTGCGGCGACGACGGCGGCACCGCCGGCCCCGCCGACGCCGGCGTCGACGCCCGCCTCGAGGGCTTCGATCAGCCCGACGACGTCTGCCCGGGCGCGGCGCACTGCGCGTCGACCGGCGACGGCCAGCTCCTGGTCGGCGCCGCCGCCAAGGTCTTCACGCCGGTCATCACCGAGCACTGGACCGACGAGAACGGCGACTCCGAGTGGGAGCCGGAGGAGCCGTACGACGACGCCAACCACAACGGCAAGTTCGACGCCTACTGGCTGTTCGGCGGCGGCCGCGCGGCCAACGGCGTGCACAGCGACCTCGAGGCGCGCGCGGTCGTCTTCCGCGAGGGCGACGTCACCGTCGCGCTCGTCTACGTCGACGCGATCGGGCTGCTCGCCGGCGACATCGACCAGATCCGCAACGATCCGTCGATCGCCGCGATGGGCATCGACCACGTGATCGTCGGCTCGATCCACGCCCACGACGCCGTCGACACCATCGGCCTGTGGGGCCAGGACGCGCTCACCTCCGGCTACAACCCCGACTTCAACGCGCGCCTGCGCCAGGCCGCGCTCGACGCCATCCACGACGCCGTCGGCGGCCTGCAGCCCGCCCAGCTCGAGATCGGCTCGACGCTGCTGCTCAACACGCCCGGCGACCGCAACAGCCGGACCGACCACTGGAACAAGGACATCCGCGATCCGGTCATCTTCGATCCGACGATGACGGTCGCCCGCTTCGTCAAGGTCGGCTCGCCGGAGACGACGATCGCGACGGTCGTCAACTGGGCCGATCACCCGGAGATGTCGGCGTTCGGCCCGGACAACCTCGAGATCTCGTCGCACTACGTCCACTACCTGCGCGACGCGATCGAGCACGGCATCACGACCGACCAGTTGCCCCGGCGCAAGACGTCGCTGGCCGGCGTCGGCGGCGTCACCGTCTTCGTCCAGGGCGCGCTCGGCGGGCAGATCGGCTCGATCCGCGGCGCGCCGGTGCCCGGCCCCGACGGCACGCCGATCGTCGACGTCGGCCACCCGAAGGAGGAGGCGCTCGGCCTCAACCTCGGCGAGCGCGCGCTCGAGCTCCTGCGCGACGAGGCGGAGAGCGTCTCCGACCTGCCGCTCTCGTACCGGTCGGCGACGTTCCACGCCCGCGTCGACAACGTCGGCTTCCAGGTCGCGTTCATCATCCACCTGCTGGCTCCCCACGCGTTCGCCGGCTACGACCCGCAGCAGGCGATCGGCCCGACCAACACGCCGTGGCTGCCGATGTCGGCGACCTACCTGCAGGTCGGTCCGCTGGCGATCGTGACCTGCCCCGGCGAGCTGCACCCCGAGCTGTGGGTCGGCGGCTACGACGGCTCGTGGAGCTGGGGCTGGCCGATCATGGACGCGACGAAGCCGAACGCGCCGGATCTGTCGACGGCGCCGCAGGGCCCGTACCTCCGCGACCTCGTGCTGGCGAATCCCGGTGTGCGATATCCGGTGCTGGCCGGGCTCGCGCAGGACTATGTCGGTTACATCGTACCCGCCTACAACTACGTGCTCGACCCGGTCTCTCCGTACATCGAGGAGGCCGACGGCGACCACTACGAAGAGACGTACTCGCTGGGTCCCGACGTCGAGCACCACGTGGTCGATCCGATCATGGCGCTCGTCGCCTACCGTCCCTGACCTCCGCGCTGCGCTCCGCTCGCCGCGGAGCCCTCCCGGCGGACCTCCGCCGGCCGGCGGCGTCGTCGACGAGGATTTCTCCGACACCCGCGCGGGCTGAAGGCGCCGGCGTCCGTCGCGAGCACACATGCATGGTGGTGGCGGGCGCGAGTGAGAGCTGCACACGCAGTTTTCGGCGTGGATCGTAGTCCGCGGTGACGATTCTCGTCAGTCTCTCGTCGGCGCGCGTAAGGCGCCGTACGTGCGAATGACCTGCAAGCGAATGTGCTTGTGAATGGAGATCGTCAGTCGGTACCGTGAAATCAAACTCACCGGGGGACCCCATGCTGTATCTGTCTTCGTACCGAGCGTTGTGGTTGGGGATCGCCGCGATGGGATTCGCGGGCGCCTGCAGCAGCGAACCGGTGGTCGACACCGACCGGTCCGCGCTGATCTCCGACCAGGCTCACGATCAGGGCACCCATGGCTTCTTCTTCCTGGCGCCGACGGTGGCGGTGTCGCCGCACAACGGCGGCCCGTTCGCCGCGCGGGTGTCGCCGGTGGTCAGCATCGACCGCATCAACCCGGCCAGCGGCGCGACCTTGCAGCACATCGTCACCTTCGACGGCGACCACCGCGTCCACGGGTCGAGGGTCCGCCGCAACCTGTGGCGCGGCTTCTACGTCGTCCGCTGGCGGACCGCCGACTACGACCTGTCGACGAGCGCGACCTACCGCATCCGCGTCTCGGTCGCCGGCCACCAGCTCGGCTTCGCCGACCTCGACGTGGTGCGGACGAACAACGAGTACCGCCACGTCGACACCGACGACTACATCCCGCTCAAGGTCGACGGCACGCTGCCGATCAAGTTCCGCATCGAGACGAGCGCCGTCGACCGCGACGGCGACGGCGTGATGGACTGGCAGGACAACTGCCCCGACACGCCGAACGGTCCCGGCCTCGGCCTGCCGAACGGCTGGCCGCACGACCCGCCGTGGGGCTGCGATCCCGACGACGACGAGTGCGATCCCGACGAGGACGACTGCGGCGGACCGCCGGCTCAGCAGGACACCGATCACGACGGCATCGGCGATGCCTGCGAGTGCGACCATGTGACCTGCGCGCCGGCAGACGCCTGCCATTCCGCCGGTGCGTGTCAGTCGACCACAGGCACCTGCACGGGCGGCACCTCGCTGCCCGACGGCGACGGCGACGGCACCTGCAACGCGATCGACGGCTGCCCGGCGGATCCCGCGAAGATCGCGCCGGGCGCCTGCGGCTGCGGCGTGGCCGACACCGACAGCGATCACGACGGCACGCCCGACTGTCACGACACCTGCCCACTCGACCCGACCCGCACCGAGCCGGGCGTGTGCGGCTGCGCGGGCGCCGAGACCGACGGCGACCACGACGGCACGCCCGACTGCCTCGACGCGTGCCCGGCCGATCCGGGCAAGACGCAGCCGGGCGTGTGCGGCTGCGGCGTCGCCGACACCGACGGCGACCACGACGGCACCGCCGACTGCCACGATGCCTGCCCGGCCGATCCGCTGAAGCTGCAGCCGGGCGTGTGCGGCTGCGGCGTCGCCGACTCCGACAGCGATCACGACGGCACGCTCGACTGCCAGGACGCGTGCCCGGCCGATCCGGGCAAGCTCGCGCCCGGCGCCTGCGGCTGCGGCATCGCCGACACCGACGCCGATCACGACGGCAGCGCCGACTGCCAGGACGCCTGCCCGGCCGATCCGCTGAAGTCGCAGCCGGGCGTGTGCGGCTGCGGCCACGCCGACGCCGACGGCGATCACGACGGCGCGTTCGACTGCCAGGACGCGTGCCCGCAGGACGGCGGCAAGGTGCAGCCGGGCGTGTGCGGCTGCGGCCACGCCGACGTCGATGGTGATGGCGACGGCGCGCTCGACTGCCAGGACGCGTGCCCGGCCGATCCGGCGAAGACCCACCCGGGCCTGTGCGGCTGCGGCGCCGCCGACGACGACACCGACGGTGACGGCGCGCCCGACTGCCGCGACGCGTGCCCGGCCGATCCGGCGAAGACCCAGCTCGGCGTGTGCGGCTGCGGCGTCGCCGACACCGACGCCGATCACGACGGCATCGCCGACTGCCACGACGCGTGCCCGGCCGATCCGCACAAGCTCGCGCCAGGCGCCTGCGGCTGCGGCGTCGCCGACACCGGCGACAGCGACGGCGACGGCCAGCTCGACTGCGTCGACGCCTGCCCGCAGGATCCCGGCAAGACGCAGCCCGGCGTGTGCGGCTGCGGCACCGCCGACGACGACGGCGACCTCGACGGCATCGCCGACTGCACCGACCCGTGCCCGGGCGACCACGACAACACCTGCCCGCAGGAGTGCCGCGTGAGCCCGTTCAACGTCGGCGACGTGCCGGTCGGTGCGCCGCTGTCGGTCCGCGTCGACATCCTCAACTACGACGTGGTGCTGGTGTCGCCCGACGGGTCGCTGCTGCTGCAGGCGCCGGGCGAGCCGGCGTTCGACGCCCGCCTCGACGCGTTCGCGTTCGGCCAGGGCGCGCTGGCGCCGGCGATCTTCCTCCACGACACCGACCACTCCGTGCGCGTGCTCCTGACGCCGCTGGCCGCCGCGAGCTACCGGCCGAGCATCGAGATCTCGGGCGGCACGCTCGGCACCGCCTGCATCGGCTCGCCGCTGCGGTTCACGGCGCAGTGCCCGGGCGTCGCCGACGACTTCGACCAGGACGGCGTCGACGACTGCGCCGACGGTTGCCCGAGCGATCCGGACAAGGCCGACCCCGGCGACTGCGGCTGCTTCACGCCCGACAGCGACGACGACGGCGACGGCGTCGCCGACTGCCTCGAGTAGCGGCGCGGGCCGCGCGCAGCCGGCGGCAAGCGGCCCGGCGGGATCGCCTCCCGCCGGGCCGTCGTGCTTGCAGGCTGAACGCGCGTTCAGTAAACTCGGCTGCAAGGCGATGGCGACCTCGGACGAGCTGGCTCACGGGCGACCGCTGGCGGCGCCGCGCATCTGCTGCCTCGACCTCGACACCTTCTTCGTCTCGGTCGAGCGCGTCCTCGATCCGTCGCTCGAGGGCAAGCCGGTGGTGGTCGGTGGGCGGCCCGGCAGCCGCGGCGTCGTCACCGCCGCCAGCTACGAGGTCCGCAAGCTCGGCGTGAAGTCGGGCATGTCGCTCGTCGAGGCCGGCCGGCTCGCGCCCGACGCGATCTACCTGCCGACCCGCGGCGACACCTACGGCGAGTACGCCGAGCGGGTGCGCGCGATCGGCCGCCGCTACGCGCCGGTCGTCGTGGTCGCCAGCATCGACGAGATGTTCCTCGACCTGTCCGGCTGCGAGCGCCTGTACGGCCGGCCCGGCGACGAGAGCCCCGACGTCGCGATCGAGCGCGCCGTGCTCGAGCTGACCGGCGCGATCGCCGACGAGTGCGGGCTGCCCGCCTCCGCCGGCATCGCGACCAGCCGGGTAGTCGCCAAGGTCGCCTCCGCGCTGGCCAAGCCGCGCGGCGTGATGCTCGTCCCCGCCGGCGTCGAGCGCGCGGTGCTGGCGCCGCTGCCGGTGCGCGCGTTCCCCGGCATCGGTCCGGTCGCCGAGGGCAAGCTGGTCGCCGCCGGGCTCGCCACGCTGGGGCAGATCGCCGACGCGCCGCCGGCCGAGCTGGCCCGCATCTTCGGCGCGTGGGCGCCGTCGATCCAGCGCGGCGTCCGTGGCCTCGGCTCCGGCGAGCTCGGCCGCGAGCGCCCCGCGTTCAGCGAGCACGACCCCGAGGGCGAGACGGCCGGCAGCATCTCCAACGAGCGCACCTTCCGCGAGGACGTCTCCGATCCGGCGTCGATCGAGTCGGTGCTGTGCGGCCTGTGCGAGCGCGTCTGCTGGCGGGCGCGGCAGCGCGGCGTCAAGGCGCGCACCGTCACGCTCAAGCTGCGCTACGCCGACTTCCACACCCTGACGCGCTCGCAGACGCTGGCAGCGACCAGCTCCGAGCTCGAGCTGTACCCGGTGGTCAAGGAGCTGCTCACCGCCGCCCGCACGCGCGCGCTGCCGGTGCGCCTGCTCGGCCTCCAGCTCTCGAACCTCGGCCGCTTCCAGCAGCTCACGCTGTTCGACGACCACGATCGCGTCGGCGCGGTGGTCGACACCATCCGCGATCGCTACGGCTTCGCGATGGTGAAGCTGGCGACCCAGCTCGGCGGCGCCGGCCGCACGCTCGTCGATCACCGGGCGATCGGCCGCGGCGGCTGACCGTCCGCTACTCGGCGTCGTCGGGCAAGGGCGCCATGCCCGGCAGCTCGAACGTGACGTCGAGCGCGGTCGGCGCCGGCGCGATCGTCAGCGGCATGCAGACCGCCGCCACCTTGTCGAGGTTGCGCATGAGCCGCTCCATGAGCTGCTGGTTGGTGATCTGCCCGGTGAACGGGATCGCGCACAGCGAGTAGACGCCGGGCAGCACGTCGTCGAACTTCGGGTCGCCGACGCCGAGCCAGAACGACATGCCCGCCGCCACGCCGACATCGCTCTGGTCCGCGGCGAGGTCGGGCGGCACGCCGCGCCGCGCGAGGAACAGGTTCGACACGTCGAGGCCGGTGCGCGGCGACACCGCGCCGTGGAACAGGAAGATCTGCGCGCCGTCGACCTGCTGGCCCTCCTTCGGCTTGCAGTGGACGGTGACGGTGATGTCGCCGGCCGGCAGGTCGACCGAGCCGTCGATCTGCTTGCCCTCGACGACGGTGACCGTGCGGCTGCCGCTCGCGGCCTTCATCATGCCGGTGTCGAGCGCCATCAGCGTCGTCGAGCCGGCGGGCAGCTTGTCGAACACGAACGAGCCGTCGGCGCCGGCCGACACGAAGACGGCCTGGCCGCTGGCGCCGCTCGGCGCCGCGCTGACCGTCGCGCCGACCACCGGCTCGCCCTTGCGGGTGACCTTGCCGGCGACCGAGCCGAAGCCGGCGAGGGTGAGCGTCACGCCGCGGACGTCGTCCTTGCCGGCGGGGATGACGACCGCGACCGATCGCCCGCGGTCGGCGTGGTCGGCGATGACGGAGCCGCCCGAGCGCGACGCTCCGACGATGACGAACTCGCCCTGGGCGTTGCTGATCGCCTGGCGCACGCCCGGCTGGTCCTCGCCGTCGTCGCCGGTGCCGAGCCGCTTGCCGTCGCCGAACAGGAGCTGGCCCATGACGACCTTGGCGCCCTCGACGGCGGCGCCGCTGGCGTCGACGACCTTGCCGGCGACCTTGCGGCCCGGCCGCACGGTGATGGTGCCGAGGTCGACCACCTTGCCGGCGGCGACCACGACGTCGCGCTTGACGACCTCGCTGAAGTCGGTCCCGCTGATGCGGACGTCGTAGGTGGCGGGCTGGACGTCGGTGAGGTGGAAGTCGCCGTCGGCGGTCGACGTGCGGTTGCTCCAGCCGGCGGTGATCGTCGCGTGCGACGGCGCCTCGCCCGACTCGAGCAGCACCTTGCCCTCGATGCCACCCGGCGACGGCAGCACGAGCCGCACGTTGGTGGCGCCGACCTTGGCGGTCACGCCGGCGCGGTCGGCGGTGCGGCGCTCGCCGCCGCTGTCGCGCACCGCGAACAGGCGGTAGGTGCCGTCGGCGAGCCCGTGGAGGACGAAGCGGCCGTCGCCGTCGGTGGTGGCGGTGTCGCCGGAGCCGAGCAGGAAGTCGGCGTCGTCGTGATCGCCGGACAGGAAGTCGGGGCCGGCGCTGACGTCCGCCTCGGCGACGCCGTCGTTGTTCGAGTCGACGACGATGCCGGAGATCGTGCCGTTGCGATCGAGCACCAGCCGGACGTCGTTCTTCTCGGCGACGCCGGTGAGGTCGACCGCGACCGGATCGGAGGCGGCCTCGTCGGACGTCGCGCGCACCTTGAACGTGCGGCGGGGCAGGGCGCGGATCGAGAAGCGGCCCTGCTCGTCGGCGGCGGCCTGCCGGTAGACCATGTCGATCGACCACCTGTCCGACGACAGCGTCACCGTCGCGTACGGCACCGGCGCCTGCTTGCCGTCGACGACGACGCCGGCGATCGTGGCGGCGGCCGGCATGACGATCTCGACGCCGGTGGTCGGCAGCTCGCCGCTGACGGTGATCGGCTTCGACGTCGCCGGCGCGTGGGTCTCGTCCTTGGCGAAGAGGATCCACGAGCCGGCGGCGAGCGCGGGGATCGTGAAGCTGCCGTCCTTCGCGCTGGTCACCGCGTTGCGGTCGCCGGCGCCCGAGCTCCAGGCGCTGGCGGCGTCGACCGCCCAGATGCGCGCGTCGGCGACCGGCTGGTGCTGCTCGTCGACGACGCGGCCGCTGAGCGCGGCGCCGCGCTGGAGCGCGACGTCGAGGTGCGCCTTCTTCGCGCCGCGGTCGACGCGGGTGGCGGCGTCGCCGGGGCTGTAGCCGGTGGCGATCACCGCGATGCGCACCCAGCCGTCGTCGATCGCGGCGAAGCGCGCGACGCCGTCGGGGCCGGTCGTCTCCTCGCGGCCTTCCTCGTCGACCAGCAGCACGCGCGCGGCGGCGACCGGCTTGCGGGTGGCGGCGTCGGTGACCGCGACCTCGAGCGCGGCGCCCGGGCGCAGGCGGATCACGACCGGGTCCTTCGACGAGCCCTTGGCCTGGACCGGGCCGCCGACCTTGTCGTCGTGGCGCGCGGTCAGCGAGTAGGTGCGGCCGAGCAGCTTGTCGAACGAGAACTCGCCGGTCGCGTTGGTGGTCGCCGTGCGCGGCGGCGCCGACGAGATGCGGACGATCGCGCCGGCGACCGGCTGGTCGTCCTCGTCGAGGACCTGGCCGTCGAGGGAGAACGTGCCGACCGGATCGACCTCGTGGGCGAGCCGGGGCATCGCGCCGTCGCGCCGGCCCTGGTCGGCGTGGGTGTCGCCCTTGGGCCGATCGGTGCGCGGTCTGGCCCACGGATCGTTCTCCGCGGCGATCGGCTTCTTCGCGGCGTGGTGGCCGTGGTGGCGGATGCCGAACCAGGAGGCGAGGACGCCGGCCACGACCACGACCCCGACCAGGACCGCGACGCTCTTGCGCTGCATGGCCGCGGGCGTAGCACGGCGCGGACCAGCGGTGCGGGGGCCGGCCTCCCGTCGAGGACGGCCGCGCACGATGGCTGGCGAGGCTGCCCTGCGACCGCCGCGGGGCCGTCCCACGGTGGTCGCGGTGTCCCGCGTGTCGCAGGCCGCGCCGCGGGCGCGAGCCGGTCAGTGCGCGGCCGCGGCGATCGCCGGATCGTAGAGATCGACGTCCGCGGTCGGCTGCCACGCGAGGCGGTGGGCGCCGCCGGGGGCGACCGCGAGCCCGTCCCAGGCGGCGCCGCCGGTGCCGCCGCGGCCGTGGGGCAGGGCCGGCAGCTCCGTCCACGCGTCGGCGGCCGGATCGTACGCCTCGACGTTCGGCAGCACCGAGACGCCGGCCTCGCCGCCGAGGCAGTAGACGCGGCCGTCGATCGCCGCCGTCGAGCAGCCGCCGCGCGCGGTCGGCATCGGTGCCCGCGGCGCCCAGGTGTCGCCGTCGAGCGCGACGACGCCGGCGATCGGGTGGGTCGCGTCGAGCTCGGCCAGGCCGCCGATCACGACCGGCCGGCCGGCGGGATCGATCGCGCCGACCGGGTGCGAGCGCGGCTGCGGCAGCGCGAGGCCGTCGCGCCAGGTGTCGTCGGCCGGCGAGTAGACGAGCACCGATGCCAGCGCGTCGGTGGCGCTGGCGCCGCCGGCGACGACGATGCCGGCGGCCGTCGGGATCACCGCCGCCGCGCCGCGCTCGGCGCCGACCGGCATTGGCGCCAGCGGCTCCCAGCCTGTCCGGTCCTCGGACAGTCGCCACGCGTGGCCGTCGGGCAGGAGGTCCTGTCCGATCAGCCCGCCGAGCAGGTAGAGGCGGCCGCCGGCGATCGCCAGGTTCATGTGGGTGCGCGGCGCCGGCGCGTCGGGGCCGGCCCGCCAGCCGGCCGCGCCCGGGTCGAGGATCCAGACGTGGGTCGTCACCTGCAGGCCGGCGTCGAAGCCGCCGATGACCCAGACGGCGCCGTCGAGGGCGATGACGCCCGGCTCGAGCAGCGGCTCCGGCAGCGGCGGTCCCTGTCGCCAGGCCGACGGCGGCGGACCGTCCGGGCCGGCACCGGCGTCGTCCCCGCCGCACGCGCCGGCGGCGGCGAGCACCGCGGCCGCGAGCAGGACGCGCCGGCTCATGGCTCGTCGAGGAACGGGTAGCGCCAGTCGGTCGGCGCCACGAACGTCTCCTTGATCGTCCGCGCCGCGGTGAAGCGCAGCAGGTTCAGCGCCGAGCCCGCCTTGTCGTCGGTGCCCGACGCGCGGGCGCCGCCGAACGGCTGCTGGCCGACGACCGCGCCGGTCGGCTTGTCGTTGATGTAGAAGTTGCCGGCCGCGTGGCGCGGCCGCGCCTGCGCCTCGACGATCGCCGTCCGCTCGCGCGCGAAGACGGCGCCGGTCAGCGCGTACGGCGACGTCCGGTCGACGAGGTCGAGCACCTCGCTCCACGCGTGATCCGGATAGACGTGCGCGGTCACGATCGGCCCGAACAGCTCGTCGCGCATGAGCCGCACGCCCGGATCGTCGGTGACGACGAGCGTCGGCCGCACGAACCAGCCCTCGCGGTCGTCGCACGCGCCGCCGGCCAGCACCTTCATCGCCGGCGTGGCGCGCGCCTCGGCGATCGCCGCCTCGTGGCGGTCGAACGCCGCCTGCTTGATGACCGCGCCCATGAAGTTCTTGAAGTCGCGCACGTCGCCGACCCGCAGCCCCTCGATGGTCGCCACCAGCTCGTCGACCATCACCTTCCACACGCTCTCGGCGATGTACAGGCGCGACGCCGCCGAGCACTTCTGGCCCTGGTACTCGTAGCCGCCGCGCACGATCGCCGTCGCCAGCGCGCGCGGGTCCGCCGACGGGTGGGCGACGATGAAGTCCTTGCCGCCGGTCTCGCCGACCAGCCGCGGGAAGCCGCGGTAGCGCTCCAGGTGATCGGCGACCTGCTTCCACAGGCTGCGGAAGATCTCCGTCGAGCCGGTGAAGTGGATCGCCGCCAGCTCGCGGTGGGCGACCGCGGCCGGCGCGAGCTCGTGGCCGTAGCCGGGCACGAAGTTGATGACGCCCGGCGGCAGCCCGGCCTCCTCGAACAGTTGCATGGTCTCCCATGCAGCGCGCATCTGCGTCTCGGCCGGCTTCCACAGGACGGTGTTGCCCATCAGCGCCGGCGCGCTCGGCAGGTTGCCGGCGATCGCCGAGAAGTTGAACGGCGTCAGCGCGAAGGTGAACCCCTCGAGCGGCCGCAGCTCGGTCATGTTCCACACGCCGGTCGGCGACGCCGGCTGCTGCTCGTACAGCTTCGCCGCGAACGCGACGTTCCACCGGAGGAAGTCGATCAGCTCGCAGGCCGCGTCGATCTCCGCCTGGTGCGCGGTCTTCGACTGGCCGAGCATCGTCGCGGCGTTCAGCCGCATGCGCCACGGCCCGGCCAGCAGCTCGGCGGCGCGCAGGAAGACCGCCGCGCGCGCCTCCCACGGCATCGCCGCCCACTCGCGCGACGCATCGGCCGCCGCCGCGACCGCGCGGTCGACCATCCCGGCATCGGCGGCATGGAACCGGGCGAGCACGTGGGCGTGCGCGTGCGGCATGACGACCGGCACGAGGCGGCCGGTCATGACCCGCTCGCCGCCGATCACCGCCGGGATCTCGACGACCTCGCCCGCCATCCTCGCGAGCTCCGCCTCGAGCCGCGCCCGCTCGGGGCTGCCGCTCGCATACGCCAGGACCGGCTCGTTGACGGGCGGCGGGACGGCGACCACGGCGTCGTGCATGGTGCCCGCATTCTTCCACGATCCTCGTCCCCACGCTCGCCCGCGGCTCGCGTCGTCGGACGGACGCGAGCGGGCCGGCCGGTCAGTCGACGACGCGCAGTCCGCCGAAGAGGCTGACGATGCCGTCGTAGCCGTCGCTCGTCGAGAACGGGAACGACATGGTGGCGAACGGCGCGACCGGGCCATGGCGGCCTTGCAGCCCGAGGACGAGCAGGTGGCGGCTGCCGTGCGCCGAGGCGCTGGTCGAGGCGACCGTCTCCAGCTCGGCGGTCGGTGCGAGGTGCGCCCCCTCGTAGCCGGCGCCGACGTCCAGGTGGAACAGCGAGGGGGTCGGCCCGTCCGGATCGTCCGCGAGCGGGAGGTCGAGGCCGAGATCGGCGCGCAGCACGGCCCTGCCGGTGCGGTAGCTCGGTGCCACGGCCAGGCGCAACGTCGTCGCGTCGACGGCCGTGATCTCGTCGCTCGGCCGCGCGTAGATCGTGGAGATCAGGTAACCCTCGTCGCGGTCGGCGGTGGGGAGCGCGATGCCGACCCGCAGCGCCGAGCGGCCGTGGAGGCGGAGCAGCGCGCCGGCCTCGAGGTCGCCCGGCAGCGCCGCACCGCCGGCGAGCGCCAGGCCGGCATCGGCGTACGCGCCGACGCCGTGGGCGCCGATCACCTGCCCGGACACCTCCGTCCGCTCCATGAAGACGGCACCGGCGTGGGTCTCGAGCCCGAGGCGCAGCCCGACCGCGGTCGCGCTGGCATCGGCGCCGAGGGTGGGAAAGGCCAGCGGCACCGTCCGTGCCGGCGTCGGGTCGTCGGCGGACGCGGGCCCGGCGAGCCCGAGGACCGAGAGGACCGAGAGGACCGAGAGAACCGAGCTGACCGAGCTGACCGAGCTGACCGAGCTCCCGCCACGACCGACCTGGTGCTTCATGAACCGACGGCGAGCAAGGGCCTCGCCAAGGCCAGCAGCCGCGGAATCTCGCGCGCTTGCGATCGGCAGCCGGCCCGGCGCCGGTCGGGAACGAACAGCGGGTGTCAGCTTGCTGGCACCCGTCCGCGCGCCGACCGGTGGGCACGGGCGCGCTACGGTACCGGCGTGACGCGCGAGGCAGCGAGCGAGGCAGCGAGCGCAACGACGGCCGCCGAGCGCGTGCTCGCGAAGGTGCGCGCGGCGGCCGATGCGCGCGCCGTCGTCGAGCCGTATGGCTCGAGCGTCTACGCGCCGGCGCACGCGAGCGACGTCGACGTGCTCGTCTCCGAGGACGATCCGGTGCGGCTGGCGGCGGTGCTGGGCCTCTCGCTCGCGCCGACCTCGCCGCCGCGCCTGCACGGGACGATCGACGGCGTCGAGGTCGACATCAGCGTCGTGCGCGGCGACGACGAGGTCGCGCGGCGCGCGCGGGCGGGCCCACGCGACGCGGCGCTGCTCGCCGCCCGGCTGCGCGAGCACGATCGCGACGAGGCGTTCCAGGCCGCGTGGCCGCACGTGCGCCGCTTCGTGCGCGCGCGGGCGCTCGGCCACAACGGCCTCGGCTGGTTCGGCAGCTTCGGCTGGGCGGTGCTCCTGGCGGTGCCGCTCGTCGCCGACGCGGCGCTGCGCACGGCCGCCGCCGGCGCCGTCGTGCCGGCGTGGCTGCGCTG
>DASZXE010000829.1:0-5162 GCA_035546475.1 Kofleriaceae bacterium | reverse complement strand
GATCGCGACGCGCGTGCGCCTCGCGCCGCCGGCCGATCGCGTCGTGCTGCGCGCGATCGCCGCGCGCGCCGGCGACGACTGGGGCCTCGCGCTCGAGTGGATCGAGGGCACGCGACCGACCGGGCTGCTCGCCGCGCGAGTGGCCGGCGTCGCCTACGGCTCGCGCGTGCGCGGACCGGTCGCCGGCGTCGGCGCGGCGCAGACCACGCGGCCGGTGCCCGACCTCGGCGCCGACGAGCTGGACCGCCGGCTCGGCCCGGCCACGCTCGCGCTCGCCGCCCTCGGCTTGCCCGCCGACGCGACGCTCGTCGCGGTCGTCCCCCACGTCGCCGCCGCGCCGGTGCCGAGCGCCTCGCCGGTCTTCCGCGCGCTGGCGGCGGCCCTCGCTGCCTGACCTGCCCGACGGGGAGCTGGGCGCGGAGTTGCCGCCGCGCCCGGGCGCGCCTACCATCGGCGCGATGCACGCCCTGCCCCGGTCCGGTGTCCTCGCGATCGTCCTGGCGGCCGGCGTGGCGGCGAGCGCGGGCGCCGGTTGCAGCGACGACGCCGATCCGAAGGTCGGCGCCTGCGCCGACTACTGCGAGCTGGCGATGCGCAACTGCACCGGCAACGTCGCGCAGTACACCGACGTCGACACCTGCCAGGCGACCTGCCGCGCGATGCCGCTCGGCGATCCGGCCAGCCCGACCGGTAACACGATCGCGTGTCGCACGTTCGAGGCGGCGCTCGCCGAGGACCCGTCGACGATGGCGTGCACCAAGGCGGGCCCCGGCGGCGACGGCACCTGCGGCGACAACTGCGAGAGCTTCTGCACGATGGCGATCGACCTCTGCCCGGGCGCCTACGCCGACCACGCGAGCTGCCTGACGACCTGCAACGGGTACGACAAGACCGAGGTCTACGACGCCAGCGACATCGCCGGCGACACGTTCGCCTGCCGCCTCTATCACCTGACCGCCGCGTCGACGAACCCCGACGTCCACTGCGCGCACATCGGCCCGGTCAGCCCCGTCTGTCTGTGATCCTGAAGCCCCGAGCGGAGCTCGGGCCGGGGTTGTTCTGTGTGGAGATCGGGCTCGGGGTTCCTCCCGAGGCCGATCGATCGACGAGAGGGTTGGCATTCTGGCCAATCCTCTGAGCTGTCGTCGAGGTCACGGCGAGCGCGCGAAAAAAGGCCGCGGGCTCGCCCCCGGATCGACGTGGTAGCCTGTGGGCGTGGCGAGACTACGAATCACGTACAATGCGCCGGTCGTCCTGACGTTCGCGCTCCTGGCGTTGATCGTCACGCTGCTGCCGATGGAGACGCGCGCGCACTACTTCGCCGCGCAGCCACGGTTCTACGACTGGACGAGCTACCTCGGGCTGTTCACCCATCCGCTCGGGCACGCGGGCTGGGATCACTACCTCGGCAACTTCATGCTGATCCTGCTGCTCGGTCCGATCCTCGAGGAGCGCCACGGCTCGATGTCGCTGCTGCTCATGATGCTCGTCACCGCGCTCGTCACCGGGCTCACCAACGTCGCGTTCTCGAACCACGTGCTGCTCGGCGCCAGCGGCATCGTCTTCATGATGATCCTCCTGGCGTCGACGGCGAACATCAAGCAGGGCGAGCTGCCGCTGACGTTCATCGCGATCGCGGCGATCTATCTCGGCGGCGAGATCTACCGCGCGGTGAAGAACGACGACAACGTCTCGCACATGGCGCACCTGCTCGGCGGCTTCGCCGGCGGCGCGTTCGGCTTCCTCGGCGCGCGCGCGAAGGGCACGGCGGACGTCAAGGCGATCAAGAACCTCGGGCTGCCGGCGGCGAAGGCCGACGCGGCGCGGGCGAAGCGCGCGCCCGGAGCCGGACGCGGCTAGCGAGGCGCGGTCGAAGCCCGGCCGAAGCCCGGCCGGGCCTAGACGAAGAAGTCGGGCACCAGCGGCGTGCCCGGCACCGTCGCGTACTCGGACAGATCCGTCTTGCCCTCGGACGCCAGCAGCTCGTCGTCGATGAAGAAGTTGCCGGTGCACTCGCGCGACGGCCGCGCGAAGATCGCGTAGGCGGCGTCGGCCATGATCTCCGGCGAGCGAGAGCCCTTGATGACCGAGTCGCCGCCCAGCAGGTTCTTCACCGCCGCGGTCGCGATCACCGTGCGCGGCCACAGCGCGTTGAAGGCGACGCCGTCCTTGCGGAACTCCTCGGCCATGCCGAGCACGCACATGCTCATCCCGAACTTCGCCATCGTGTAGGCGACGTGCGGCGCGAACCAGCGCGCCTTCATGTCGAGCGGCGGCGAGATGTTGAGCACGTGCGGGTTCGCCGCCTTCTTGAGGTGCGGCACGCACGCCGCCGAGCAGACGAACGTGCCGCGGGTGTTGATCGAGTGCATGAGGTCGTAGCGCTTCATCGGCGTCGACAGCGTGCCGGTCAGGTGGATGGCGCTCGCGTTGTTGACCAGGATGTCGAGGCCGCCGAAGGTCTCGACGGTCTTCGCGACCGCGGCCGCCACCTGCTCCTCGTGGCGGACATCGACGACGAGCGGCAGCGCCTTGCCGCCAGCCTCCTCGATCTCCTTGGCCGCCGTGTAGATCGTGCCGGGCAGCCGCGGATCCGGCTCGGCGGTCTTGGCGGCGATGGTGACGTTGGCGCCGTCGCGCGCGGCGCGCTTCGCGATGGCGAGGCCGATGCCGCGGCTGGCGCCGGTGATGAAGAGGGTCTTGCCTGCGAGGGACATGGGGACTCCGGGGACGTGGGCGACGTGGGCGACGTGGATGGAACGGCTACGCCGGCGGCTCGGGCGCGATGCCGTCCCAGTACGGATCGGCCGGCGCGCTGAACGCCTTCGACAGCATCTGCGCGCCGGCGATGCCGAGCACCACGCCGACCGCGTACAGGAAGAACGGCCACGACACGCTGAGCGGCAGCTCGGTCGGCTTCGATCCGATGAAGACGCACGCCGCCACCAGCGACAGGAAGAGGGCGAGCATCGCGACCGTCGTCAGCGCGACCGGCTTGCGCACGAAGCGGTCCTTGAACGCGAGGCCGCCGGCCGCGCCGATCGCCGCGCCGGCCGCGACGGTCAGGATCAGCGTGGCGAGCGCGGCATAGGCGAACGTGCCCTGCCCGGCCTTCGCCTCGCGCATCTGCTTCGCGACCTCGAAGTTCGAGTGCGACTCGCACCGCTGGTGGCCGTCGAAGTCCTCGCCGCAGCGGTCGACCGACAGGAGGTTCATGCCGAAGTCGCCGTAGCGCTTCGGCGCGGTCAGCCAGTCGAGGCCGACGCACGGGATGAGGATGCAGAGGGCCGCGATCACGCACAGGAGGCGGGCGGTCGACTTGCGGCTGGCGCTGAGCTGGTTCTCGTCGGTGTTCATGGGGGCCTCGGTCACGTCCGCGTGTGGGTCGACAGGACCTTGCCCATCTCGGTGTACTCGTGGTGGGCGCCGGTCCACAGATCGTCGACGGTCATCGTGCGGCGATCGCGGGCGGCGATCACCGCCGCGCGCACGATCGCGTTCTTGATGTAGCCGCCGGTCATCTCGAAGCGCTCGGCGAGCTTGTCGAACGGCGCCAGCTCGGCGAGGCCGGTCTCCGGCGGCAGCAGCTTGCGCCACAGCTCGATCCGCTCGCCGACCTCGGGCTCGAGGAAGCGGATGCGGAAGTTGAGGCGGCGCTGGAGCGCCTGGTCGATCGAGCTCTCGAAGTTCGTGGTCAGCACGCTGACGCCGTCGAAGGTCTCCATCCGCTGGAGGATGTAGTTGACCTCGAGGTTCGCGTAGCGGTCCTGCGCGCTCTTGACCTCGGTGCGCTTGCCGAACAGCGCGTCGGCCTCGTCGAACAGCAGCATCGCGTTGGCGTCCTGCGCCTCGTCGAAGATGCGGGCGAGGTTCTTCTCGGTCTCGCCGACCCACTTCGAGACGACCTGCGAGAGATCGATCCGCATCAGCTCGAGGCCGAGCTCGGACGCGACCACGCTCGCCGCCATCGTCTTGCCGGTGCCCGGCTCGCCGGAGAACAGCGCGGAGACGCCGCGCGCGATGCCGAGGTGGCGCTGGTAGCCCCAGCGCTCGAGGATCTGCGCGCGCTGGCGGACCATCGCGATCATGTCGCGCAGGGTCTCGACGACGTCCTCGGGGAGGACCATCTCCTCGAAGCGGGCCTTGCGCGCGATCAGGGTGCCGAACGCGCCGAGGCGGATCGACAGGCGGCGGCTGATCGCCTCCTCGAGCGGGCCGCGATCGACGGCGCCGCCGCGGGCCTGGGCGAAGCCGGCGGCCTCGCGCGCGACCTCGGCGATCGCGCCGGCGCCGAGCACGTAGCGGCCGGCCAGCTCGCCGGCGATCTCCGGCGAGACCGCGGCGCCGACCGCGGCGAGCGACGACGTCCACGCGCGCTCGCGATCGTCGAGATCGCAGCGCGGCATCTTCACCAGGTGGAACGGGCGGTCGAGCGGCAGGCTGGTGATCGAGCCGGAGCCGGCGGCGAGCACGAGCGGCGACGGGCCGCGGCGCAGCACGCTGATCGCGGCGCGCTCGACGTCGCGGTCGCCGGCGAGCGCCTCGGCGCCCGACAGGTAGCCGACCGCGTCGCGCAGGCGGACCTCGGCGAGGAAGCCCTGCAGCAGGCTGCCGCGCGCCTTGCCCTCGACGGCGAAGATCTCGCGCAGGTCGGCGGCGAGCAGCGGCTTGCCGAGGTGGCCGGCGAGCGCGGCGGCCAGCGCGCGGCGGCCGGCGCCGCGCGGGCCCTGGACGAGCACCGCGACCGGGACGCCGGCGCGGGTGATGCGGTCGGCGAGGTCGCGCGCGAGCTCGGTCAGGGCCGGGCTGAGCCAGACCGGATCGGGGCAGCCGACGCCGACGAGGTCGTCGAGCGGCGCGGGCAGCGCGTCGTCGGCGAGCACCCAGGCGGACAGGCGGCGGGTGGCGACGACGTGGACGCCGCCTTCCTCGACGACGTCGACGAGGCCGGCCTCGACCAGCGGCGCGCGCGGCGCGATGGCGGCCGCGAGCAGCGCGGCGTCGGCGAGCAGCGGCTCGACGTCGGCGAGGACGTCGAGGTAGAGGCCGGCGCGGCGGCGGCCCGACAGCGCCTGCACGTAGGCGCGGGTGTCGGCGTCGAGCGCGTGGGCGACGGCGACGGCGGCGAGCGCCTGCTCGCCGGCGCCGAGGCGGAGGCGCCG
>DASZXE010000828.1:0-15131 GCA_035546475.1 Kofleriaceae bacterium | reverse complement strand
GGGCCGATGGGCGGAGCGGCGGGAGGGCCGGGGGCATGGGGGCACGGTCACGGTCCGCCGGGCGGGCCGCCGTGGGGCGGGAGCGATGCGCTGCGCGCGCGCATGGAGATGTTCCGCACGATGTTCGGGCGGGGCGGCCGGCGCGGGCGCGGCGACGTGCGCGCGGCGATCCTGGTGCTGCTCGCCGAGCAGGCGCGCAACGGCTACCAGATCATCCAGGAGCTCGAGCGGCGCAGCGACGGCGCGTGGCGGCCGAGCTCCGGCTCGATCTACCCGACGCTCCAGCAGCTCGAGGACGAGGGGCTGGTGGCGACCGAGACGGCGGCGAGCGGGCGCACGTTCCGGCTGACGCCCGCCGGGGCGAAGCACGTCGAGGAGCACCGCGAGGAGCTCGGCACCCCGTGGGCGACCGAGGCGCCGGCCGGCGGCGATCCGCGCCGCGAGGTGATGACGATGATGGGGCAGCTCGGGCCCGCGCTCGGCCAGGTCGTCGCCTACGGCACGCCGGAGCAGGTCGCCGAGGCGCGGCGGATCATGACGGAGGCGCGGCGCGCGCTCTACCGGCTGCTCGCCGAGGACGACACCGAGGAGTGAGGCGGGCCGCGGCGCGCCCGGGCGCGGGTTGCGCGGCGCGGGAATGAACCGCGCGCCGTGCGCGTTACGGTGGCCCCATGCGGAGCCGCCCTGCCCTCGCGATCGCGTCGATGCTGACCCTGGCGGCGTGCGGTGGTGCGGCGGCGAGGCCGCCCGCCGCGAGGCCGGGGCCGCCGCCGGGGCCGGCACCGAAGCCAGGCCCGGCGCCGGCGCCGCTCGAGCTCGCGCTCTGGCCCGGCGCGGTCCCCGACGCGGTGCCGACCGATGGCCCGGAGCGCGGCGAGACGGTCACCGACGAGCCGGTCGCCGGCAAGCCGTGGACGATGATCGGCGAGGTCTCGCGGCCGACGATCACCGTCTACCGGCCGGCCGGCCCGAGCACCGGCGCGGCGGTCGTCGTCCTCCCCGGCGGCGGCTACTGGATCCTCGCCATCGACCTCGAGGGCACCGAGGTGTGCGACTGGCTGACGTCGCGCGGCATCACGTGCGTGCTGCTGAAGTACCGCGTGCCCGGCCACGATCGCCAGCCGCGGTCCGGCGCGTACCCCAACTCGCCGGCCGCGCTCGAGGATGGCCAGCGCGCGCTCGGCCTCGTGCGCCAGCACGCCGCCGCGTGGGGGATCGATCCGTCGAAGGTCGGCGTGCTCGGCTTCTCGGCCGGCGGCCACCTGGCGGCGGCGCTCAGCACCAACTTCGCGAAGCGGATCTACCCGCCCGTCGACGCCGCCGACGCGCTGAGCTGTCGGCCCGACTTCGCGGTCGTCCTCTACCCGGGGCACCTGCTCGAGCACACGTCGCACGACCTCGAGCTCAACCCGTACGTGCCGGTCACCGCCGACACGTCGCCGACGTTCCTGCTGCAGGCCGAGGACGATCCGGTCGATCCGATCGACAACTCGCTCGTCTACTTCGCGGCGCTCGAGCGCGCGCACGTGCCGGTGGAGCTCCATGTCTACCCGCACGGCGGCCACGCGTTCGGCCTGCGGCCCACCGGCGAGCCGATCACCCACTGGCCGGCGCTCGTCGAGGGCTGGCTGCGGACGATGAAGATCCTGCCGCCGTGACGCGGGGTCGCCCGAGGCTCAGCCGACGCCGCCGAAGCTGACCAGCTTCGTCTCGAGGTTGTCGAGCAGCCCCTCGCGGCCGGACTCGTGGCCGAGGCCCGAGTCCTTGCGGCCGCTGAACGGCCCCTCGGTCGCGTGCGGCGCCCACTCGTTGACCGCGACCATGCCGAAGTCGAGGCGCTCGTAGCAGCGCATCGCCGCGGCGAGGTCGTTGGTGAAGACGAACGCCGCCAGCCCGTAGCGCGTGCGGTTGGCCCACGCGATCGCGTCGTCGACCCGATCGAACGCCGTCGACGCCAGCACCGGGCCGAACGTCTCGTCGGTGACCAGCGCCAGGTCGGGCGCGACGTCGGTGACCACCGCCGGCTCGAGGAAGAAGCCGCGCGTCCGTCCGGCGGGCCGGACACCACCCGCGCGCAGCCTGGCACCGGCCGCGGTCGCCGCCGCGATCAGCCCCTCGACCCGCTCGCGGTGGCGGGCGCTGATGAGCGGCCCGATGCGGACGCCGGCGTCGAAGCCGGAGCCGACCGGCAGGGCGCGGGTCTCCTCGACGACGATCTCCTCGAAGCGCGCGCGCCGGTCGCGGTGGACCAGGAACCGCTGCGGCGCGACGCAGACCTGGCCGGCGTTGCGGAAGCGGGCCGCGACCGCCGCCTTCGCGACCGCCTCGACGTCGGCGTCGGGGAGGATCAGCACCGGCGCGTTGCCGCCGAGCTCGAGCGACAGCCGCGTCATCGTGCGCGACGCGCCGTCCATCAGCAGCTTGCCGACGCGCACGCTGCCGGTGAAGCCGAGCTTGCGCAGCTCGGGGTGGTCGAGCATCGCCTGGCCCATCGCGTGCGGCTCGCCGTTGACCAGGTTGATCACGCCGGCGGCCGCGCCCGCCTCGACGACGATCGCCGCCATCGCCATCGCCGACAGCGGCGTCAGCTCCGCCGGCCGCACGACGGTGGTGCAGCCGGCGCCGAGCGCCGCCGCGATCGCGCGCGCCGGGTTGTAGGCCGGGAAGTTCCACGCCGTGATCACGCCGACGACGCCGATCGGCTCGCGCAGCACGAGGTTGCGGCGGCCGGGCACCCGCGACGGGATCGTGTACCCGTACACGCGCTTGCCCTCCTCGCCGTACCAGTCGAACAGGTCGGCGGCGATCTGCCACTCGCGCACCGCCTCCGGCAGCGGCTTGCCGCTCTCGCGCACGGTCACGCGCGCGAGCACGTCGGCGCGCGCGCGCATGAGCTCGGCCGCACGCGCGAGCACCGCGCCGCGCTGGTACGCGGTCAGCCCGCGCCACGCCGGCCAGGCCGCGTGCGCCGCGTCGATCGCGCGCAGCGTGTCGGCGGCGCCGCCGAACGGCACGTCGGCGATCGGCTCCTCGGTCGCCGGGTCGATCACCGTCCACCGGCCGCCGTCCTCGGCGTCGACCCAGGCGCCGCCGACGAGCTGCTTGCCCGGGCTGTGCAGCTCGGGCGTCACGGGCCGTGCTCCGCGACGTGGGTGATCGCCGCCGCCACGACCGCGAGCGCCTCGCGCACCTCGGCCTCGCTGATGGTGAGCGGCGGCATGAAGCGGATGCCGTTCGAGTAGAGCCCCGCCCGGATGAGCAGCACGCCGCCGGCGACGGCGCGCCGGATCGCCGCCAGCGCGTGGTCGGACGCCGGCGTGCGCGCCGCGCGATCGGTCACCAGCTCGACGAGCAGCATCGGCCCGAGCCCACGCACGTCGCCGACCAGCGGGCAGCGCGCCTGCAGCGCCTCCAGCTCGCCGCGCATGACGTCGCCGATCCGCCGCGCGTGCTCGAGGAAGCCGGGCGCCCGCAGCAGCCGGATCGCCTCGATCGCCGCCACGCAGGCGATCGGGCTGCCGCCGTAGGTGCCGCCGGTGGCGCCGACGTGCGGCGCGTCCATCAGCTCCGCGCGCCCGGTCGTCGCGCTGATCGGCAGGCCGGCGCCGAGCGCCTTCGCGGTGGTGATCATGTCGGGCACCACGCCCGCGTGCTCGACGGCGAACATGCGGCCGGTCCGGCCGAGGCCGCACTGGATCTCGTCGGCGATCATGACGATGCCGTGCTTCGTGCACAGCGCGCGGATCTTCTGCAGGAAGGCCGCCGGCATCGGGATGAAGCCGGCCTCGCCCTGCACCGGCTCGATGACGATCGCGGCCAGCGCCGACGGATCGATCTGCGCGATCATCGCGCGGTCGAGGTTGTCGCAGCACATGCGGACGTAGTCGTCCTCGGCCATCGACGCCGGCCGCCGGTAGACGTCGGGCGCCGCGATCCGGTAGACCTCGGGCGCGAACGGGCCGAGGCCGCGCTTGAACAGGCCGTACTTGCTCGTCAGCGACAGCGTGAGCAGCGTGCGGCCGTGGTAGCCGCCCTCGAAGCAGAGGACGCCGGCCCGCCCGGTCGCCGCCCGCGCGATCTTGACGGCGTTCTCGACCGCCTCGGCGCCGCTGTTGGCGAGCAGCGTCTTCTTCGGGAAGTCGCCCGGCGCGATCTCGTTCAGCGCCTCGCACAGCTCGACGTACGGCTCGTAGGTGGCGACCAGCGCGCACGTGTGTAGCAGCCGGTCGGCCTGCGCGTGGATCGCGGCGACCACCGACGGCGGGCAGTGGCCGGTGGCGATCATGCCGATACCGCCGGCGAGGTCGAGGAGGGTGTTGCCGTCGACGTCGACGACCCGCGCACCCTCGGCGCGGTCGACGACGACGTCGGTGGAGCGGGCCAGCGCGCGCGTCACCGCGCTCGCCCGCCGCTCGAGGACGGCGCGGCTCTTCGGCCCCGGGATCTCGGTGACTCGCTGGATGATCGTCATGGCCTCTCTCTCGCGGGTCGGCGTCCGGATCGGCACGTCGCGCGACGCCGGCAGCACCAGCACGACGCCGTAGCCGGCGCACACCGGGTCGTCGATGTAGCCGGCGATGAGCCCGCGCGGCTCGAAGCCGATCGCGAGCTGCGCCGAGATCGTCGGGTCGCGGCGCTGGCCGGCGACCAGCTCCTCGTAGTAGCGGTGCGCGCTCATGCGATCGGCGAGCGCGCCGTAGCCGCTCGGCATGCCGACGGTGAGCTGGCCGTCGAGGCCGAGCCGCCGCACCGTGTCCTGGCGCGCGGCGTACAGCGCCCGGGCGAGGCCGCGCCCGCGGTAGTCGGGGTGGACGCCGAGGTCGGCGCCGTAGAGCCAGCGGCCGTCGGGCCGGTGCGACGTCAGCCAGCCGCCCTCGATGATCTCGGCGAACGTGTGCTCGGCGTGGCCGAGGTCGAGGTCGTAGCGGATCGTCGACGTCATCCCGACGACGCGGCCGCCGGCGGCCGGGTCGATCACGCAGAACTGGCCGTCGGGGAACAGCGCGAGGTGGTGCAGGTAGTGGCGCGCCTCGAACCGCTGCTCGGGCGCCAGCGTCGGAAAGACGATGCGCTGCAGCTCGGCGAGCCCGCCGGCGTGCTCGGCCCGCGTGCGGTGGACCTCGAGGCCGCCGTCGAGCACCGCCCACGGCTCGGCGCCGCCCACGTCACACCTCCCGCGGCTTGCCGCCGTCGTTCCAGCGGACGGCGTACAGGTCGGTGCGGCGATCGATCCACGTGCGGGTCGTGCCGGTCAGCCGGTTGCGGCGCAGCACCTCCATGTCGAGCTCGTGGATGACCATCGTCTCCACGTTGGCGGTCGCCTCCTCGGCGACGCCGTCGCGCGCGAAGTGGACGTCGCACGGCGTGAGGATGCACGACTCGCCGTAGTGGATGTCGGCCCCCTGCACCATCGGCAGGTTGCCGACCGGCCCCGACAGCACCGCGTACATGCTGTTCTCGATGCAGCGCGCCTGCGCGCACGACCGCACGCGCAGGTACGCCGAGCGCAGGTCGGTGTTGAACGGCACGAACAGCAGGCCGGCGCCCTTGCCGGCGGCGATGCGCGCGGTCTCCGGGAACTCGACGTCGTCGCCGATCAGGATCGCGATCCTGCCGCGGTCGGTGTCGAACACGCGCACTTCGTCGCCGGCGGTGACGCCCCACCAGCGCAGCTCCGACGGCGAGATGTGCAGCTTGTACTGCTTCTCGACGGAGCCGTCGCGCCGGAACAGCGACGCGACGTTGAACAGCCGGTCGTTCTCGACGGTGAGGTGGCTGCCGCCGATGATGTTGAGGTTGTACTTCATCGCCATGCGGATGAAGAAGTCGATGTAGCGCAGCGTGAACTCGTCGAGCCGGCGCGCGGTCGCCGCCGCCTCGGGCGCCGGCACCAGCGACTGGAGCTGGTTGGTCACCATCTCCGGGAAGAGCAGGAAGTCCATCCGGTACTCGGACGCGGTGTCGATGAAGAACTCGCACTGCTGGGCGAACTCGTCGAACGACGTGATCGGCCGCATCTGGTACTGCACGGCGGCGACGCCGACCCGGCGGATCGCGGCGGGCGCGGCCTCGGGGTGGTGCTCGCTGTTGAGCCACTCCATGAAGACCGCGTAGCCGGCGCTCTCGACGTCCTGGGGCAGGTAGCCGCGCAGCACCTCGCGGATCGCGAAGCCCTGGGCGAGCTGGCTGGTCAGCACCGGGTCCTTCAGGTCCTTGCGGACCACGCGGCGCACGTACTCCTCCGCGGACATCTTGTCGGCGTGGCGGCCGTAGCCGGGGATGCGGCCGGCGATCATGATCGCGCGCAGGTTGCGGCGCTGGGCGAGGTCCTTGCGCGCCTCGTAGATGCGGCGCGCGAGCCGCTCGCCGCGGTGGCCGGGATCGACGACGATGTCGATGCCGTAGAGGGTGTCGCCCTCGGGATCGTGGTTGCGGATGAAGCCGTGGTCGGCGACCTCGTTGAACGTGTGGTAGGAGCCGAAGTCCTCCTCGTCGACGATCAGCGAGCTCGAGGCGGCGACCAGCGTGCCGTCGATCTCGACGCCGAGCTGGCCCTCGGGGAAGATCGCGAGCTGGCTCTCGAACTGCTCGCGCGTCCACGGATCGATCGCGGGGAAGCAGCGCTGCTGGAGCGACACCACCGCCTCGAAGTCCGGCTTGCGCAGCCCGCGGAGGACCAGCCTCGCCCGGTTGGCATCGGCCATGGGTGGGAGCGTAGCGCACCGGCGGCGGCGTGCGGTCCGGCCGGGCAATCTGCGGCAGCGACGGCGCGCCGGGCGCGCGGCGTGGCGGGCGGGCGTCGATCGCGCGTACGCTCGCCGGTGATGCTGGATCTGGCGAAGCCGCTGGGGAGCGAGCAGGGCCTCACCCTGTACGGCGATCACGACCAAGACGACCTCGCCTACTACCTGCCCGACGAGATCACGCTGGCCGCCGACGGCGACCGGCCGGAGCTCGCGCTGCAGATCTACTTCCCCGACGAGGCGGTGAGCGCGGGCGACCTGGCGGCGTCGGTCGGCGCGCTGTTCTCGGTCGGCGTCACCTGCGGCGTGAGCGGCGCGCGGCTCGAGGCGGCGACCGCGGCGGTGCGCGACCGCACCGGCCGCCCGAACCTGCAGCTCGTCGCGCCGCCGTGGGAGGACGGCACGATCGACCTGGTGCTGCTCGACACCTCGACGGGGGCGGCCTCCGGCGCCGGCACCACCGGCAACACCGGCAACGCCGGCACCACCGATCCGGCGATGGTGAGCGGCATCGTCGGCAGCCGGCAGCCGTCGTTGCAGGACGGCCGGCTGTCGGCCTTGTTCCACGCGCGGCTCGACCGGCGCGGCGCCGCGCTCGTCGACGACGCGCTGCGCGGCGGCGCCGGCACCGTGGCCGGCGTGCTGTACGACCTCAAGTACGCGGCGCTGCGGCCCGCGCTGGACATGAAGATCACCGCCGACCTCGACGAGGTCGCCGACTTCGTCCGCGCGTCGCTCGGCGTGTCGGTCTACTACGTGAGCGCCGACCTCGCGTTCGTCTTCGACAAGATGCGGCAGGAGGGCGTCATCAAGGTCGACGTCACCTCGCAGCTCGACACGCCGGAGGCGCAGGCGGCCGCCGACCAGGTCGTCAAGGACTTCCAGAGCACGGTGATGCAGCAGCTCTTCCAGCCGATGGTGCCGCCGCTCGGCACGCTGCTCGGCGCGGCCACGTCGACGTCGCCGTCGTCGACGAGCATCGTGCGGCTCGGAGCGACGTGGGGCCACAGCGAGCACCACCGCTCGATCGAGGTCGACTACAGCAAGCGGCAGGCGAGCCGGCGCTCGCACAACCCGCAGGCCCACCTGCACGGGCTGGCGGCGATCGCCAGCGACCCGGCGACGTTCATCCACCGGGTGCCGCTCGGCGACGCGTGGCGCGAGATGGCGGTCGAGATCGCGGCGCCCGGCGCGTTCGACGACCACACGCTGCGGTCGGTGTCGGCGGTCCTGTGGCGCGGGCGCGACCGCGTGCTCGACGCCGCCGACGCGCGCGAGGACGGCCTGCGGCTGCCGGCCGACGTGGTCGCGCTCGCCGAGCTCGGCTTCTCGACGGAGCAGCACGCGCCGCGGTCGGTCGCCTGGGTGTCGGACCCCAGCGAGGTGCCCGGCTACCACTGGCAGGCGCAGG
The DNA here is from genome assembly GCA_035546475.1 of Kofleriaceae bacterium. Taxonomy (GTDB): domain Bacteria; phylum Myxococcota_A; class Polyangia; order Haliangiales; family Haliangiaceae; genus UBA2376. The sequence goes on along the minus strand of DASZXE010000828.1, from coordinate 6,977 downwards.
CGAGCTGGATCGACGACGACGAGATCGACTCGCCGCCGTCGCTCTGGTCCGAGCCGAAGCTGTCGCGCTCGCAGGACCTGGATCTCTTCCCGTCGCTCATCTTCCCGACCCGGATGCTGCACGTCGAGCTGGGCGAGGGGCTGCCGCCCGAGCTGGCGCTGGTCGAGCTGGCGCTGGTCGCCCACGACGACGCCGGCGCCGAGCTGGCCCGGCGGACCTTGACGCTCGCGCCCGGCGGCGCGGCGAAGCGGTGGGGCGTGCGGCGCGCGTCGGCGACGCCGCCCGTGCTCGACGGCGCGACGACCTTCCACTTCACCGACGGCCGCACGCTCGCGCTGCCGGCCCGCCGGCTGGTCGACCGCGACCTGACGATCCTGACGCCGTTCGCGACCACGCGCACGATCGGGCTCACGGTCGCCGGCGCCGACGCGTCGATCGATCGCATCGAGGTCGTCGCCCGCTACCAGGACGACGCCACCGGCTACCTGCACGAGGTCGTGCGCGTGCTGTCGCCGCCGGCGTTCAAGGCCGACGATCTCAGGATCCCGGTGCTGCACGCGGCCGACGACGTCGCGTGGGAGGCGGAGCGGATCGATCGCGACGGCAGCCGCCGGCGGATCGCGGGCGGCCGCACGACCCGCAGCGTGGTCATCCCGGCGCAGGGCGAGGCGCGGGTCGTGCGGGTGAGCTGGGTCGGGCCGGCGACGCTCGCCGACGCCGAGCTGACGCGCGTGATCGTGCGGGTGCGCGCGCGCGCCGACAGCGGCGAGACGACGGCGCCGGTCGAGACGACCTACCGCGCGACGGCCGAGGCGACGCCGCGGGTGCTGTCGCTCGACGCCGGCGCCGGCACGCTCGAGTTCTCGGTCGCCCGCCGCTTCCTCGACGGCCACGAGGAGACCACGCCGTTCGCGCCGGTCGAGGCCGGCGAGGTCGTCGTCACTCCGTGAACGGGTGGACCGGCAGCTCGACCGTCAGGTCGTCGTCGGTCGCCTCGGTCGTCGGGTGCGACCAGCGCTCCTGGTCCTCGCTGATCGCGCTCGCCCGCCAGCGGTAGGCGACCCGCGCCGGGTCCGGCTGGTCGTACGTCCAGTCGAGCGCCTGGCCGTCGTGCGCGAAGACGAGCGACGTCGACGCCACGCTGCCGTCGGCGAGGTCGACCGACAGCTCGACGGTCACCCGCCGCACGTGGTCGTCGGCGAAGCCGGGCGCCGCCAGCCGCACGCGCACGCGCCGCTTCGCCTCGACGTGATCGGTCACCCGCGCGACCTTGCCGGCGAGATCCATCCACGGCCCGCGGATGACGTCGGCCGCCGGCGTGATCCGCGTCAGCCGCACCTCGGCGGCCTGCGGCGTGTCGGGCGACGTCGCGAACGCCAGCACGTACGCCGTCGCGTCGGCGGTGAAGCGGTGCTCGTCGCGCAGCCAGATGGCGCGCGCCGGCTCCCAGACGCGCAGCTCGGCGACCAGCGCCTGGGTCGCCGTCCAGTCGGCGGCCGCGTGCAGCTCCATGCGCCACGCCGCCGCGAACGGGTTCGTGATCCGGTGGACCGGCCCGGTCAGCTCGCCGACGTCGCGGCGCACCTCCGGCTCGTTCGGCCGCCGCAGCACCTCGACCGCGGTGAGGACGACCGCCTCGCCGCGCCGCGCGATCACCGAGCAGGTCCGCGACGGGTGATCGACGTCGAAGACCAGGTCGTCGACGCGGAACGGCTCGGCGGCGTCGCGCAGCCGCATCGTCACCTGCACCTCGGCGGTCGCCGGCAGCGCGAACATCGCCGGGTCGTCGATCTCGAGCCGCACGGTGCGGACGTCGATCCACGCCCGCGGATCGACGTAGACGCGGCCGCCGGTCGCCGGCGTCCAGTCGGTCGGCCAGCGGCCGTCGCCGTCGGGCGCGAAGCCGCGCGCCGGCGCCAGCTCGGCCCGCCACCGCACCGACGGCTCGGTCTGGCCGTGGCGGCGGAAGCGGAACACCTGCGCGGCGGCGCCGGGCGCGAACGTGTAGCTCGCCTCGACCGGCGGCACCCCCTCCTCGACGTCGGCCTGCACCCAGACCAGCACCTCCGCGATGCCGAGGTCGTCGCTGCCGGGCGCGAGGTCGACGCGCCACTCCTCGATGCGATCGGGCAGCTCGTCGAGCCGCACCACCGCGAGCGGCGGCGCGCCGCCGGCCCGCGCCAGCATGCCGGCCAGCGTCGACTGCGGGTCGTGCTTGTACGTGCGCGCCGCCTGCTCGCGCAGGTCGACGGTCGTGTCGGACAGCGCGGTCTGGTCGAGCTTGCGCAGCGCGTGGTGGCGGCCGGGCATGATCGACGACAGCACCTCGCGGACGCCGCGCCCGATCCGCTCCTCGATCGGCTCGTCGCCGGCGGTGAAGGCCGGCTCGAACATCTTGTCGACGATCTGCGCCTTGAGCTGGTCGAACAGCGCGCGCGCCGCCTCCGCCTTGACGTCCGGATCGAGCTCGGTGATCTCGACCTCGATCGCGTTCGTCTTCGTCAGCTCGTCGACGGTCGTGTCGAGCTGGTCGCTGTAGAAGACGTAGTTGTCGATGCTCCGCTCGCTCAGGTGCGAGTAGATCATGCTCCAGTGCACCGTCATCTTCGCCTCGAAGGCGGGCACCAGGCCGAGGAACGACAGCTCGTAGGCGACCACCGCCGCCAGGTCGCCGTGCTGGATCGACGCGGCGACGATGCGCGCCTCGTCGCCGGCGGCCGCCACCGCGAACGCCGCCCGATCGTCGCCGATGAGCGACGGCGGATGGCCGGTGTAGACGAAGAGCTGCTTGTCGGCGTCGGGCGTGGTCGGCCGCGCCACCACCAGCTCGGCCTTGCCGTCGGTGAGCGCGGCGGGCGCCAGCTTCACCTTCTCGCGGCCGCGCCGCTGCTTCAGCTCCTCGGCCGCCTTGTCGAGCTCCGCCTGGGTCGCCGCCAGCGCGACGTCGAACGAGAGCTGCAGGCGCGCGACGTCGGCCGCCGGGGTGGTGCCGGTGCCGCTGACGCTCACCGCCTCGAGGATGGCGGTCGCCCAGAACGCCGGCCGATCGCCCTCGCGCACCAGCTCGGGCACCGACACCAGGTAGTAGAAGGTGTCGGGATCGAGGTGGTCGGGGTAGAGCGTGAGCCGGTCGACGACGAGGAACGGCGGCTGGTAGAGCAGCATCAGGCCGGCGCCTGCAGCACGAGGTGGGTGCCGCGGGCGTCGCGCGACGGCACGTCGACCGGATCGGCGCCGAGCGGGAACACGGTCAGCTCGTAGTGGTAGCCGTCGAGCGCGCCGTCGACGCGCGGGACGAGGAAGTAGCGGTCCTTGGCGTCGGTGACGTACAGCTCCTGCGCGACCTTGACGCCGTGGGCGGCGTCCTCGTACGCGAGGCGGACGATCGCGCGGTCGTACTTCGTGCCGATGCCGAGCCGGTCGCAGTGGACCGTGACCGCGAGCAGCGGCAGCAGGAGGTCCTGATCGCCGCTGGCGTCGATCCACGGGCTGCGGGCGAGCTGCTCGGCGCCGTAGAGCGCGTAGCGGTAGCGGAACGCCTGCTGCTCCTTGCGCTGCTGCACGATGCTGGCCGCGCCGGTCCAGGCGCCGTCGCCGTCGAGCAGGATCTGGCCGCTGGCGCCGAAGCCGGTGTCGGCGTCCTCGTAGTCGATGTCGACGACGACCTTCTGCAGGCCGGGCAGCCCGGCGGCGACGCTGGCGGTGAGCCGCAGCCGGTCCGGGTACGGCACCGGCAGCTCGACGACCGGCACCTGGCCGGGGCCGATCCACACCCGCTGCGGCGCGCCCTCGATCGCGGGCGGCTCGTCGCGGTGATAGGTCGCCTTGACGATCAGCGGCGCGTCGATGCGGCGGAACGTCGTGTGGCCGACCTCGACGCCGGCGACCTCGGTCGGCTGCAGCGCGTACTGGTCGCGGAAGTAGTCGGGCGCGCCCTCCTCCTTGTAGCTGTAGTCGACCTCGAGCGAGGTGATCTTGCCGGAGCCGCGCAGCGTGAACAGGTCCGGGTTCGGCCGCAGCTTGACCTTGAAGGCGCCGAGCAGCGGCACCGACACGTGGATCGCGCCGAGCGCGCGCACCGTCGACAGCTCGACCGGCTCCTCGGCGCCGGTCAGGTAGACGCGCGCAGTGTACGAGACCTCGCCGTTGCCGGGGCCGCGCCGGGCGCGGAACGTCTTCGGCGCCAGGTCGGTCGACGAGAAGCTGAACGTGCCGGTCCGCTGCGCCTCGATCGGCGAGGCCGGGTACGAGACGTCGACGATCACGCGGCCGACCGCCGGCGGGCCGGTCCACGGCGCGTCGCAGGTGATCTCGACCTCGAGCGTCGACACCACCGGGTCGGCGAGGTCGATCACCTTCAGCATCGCCTTGCGCTCGTCGGCCGACAGCGCGGCGAGGAACTGCGTGATCGTCCCCTGCGGGTTCACCTTCCACTCGATGACGTCCTGCTGCTGGAGGCGCAGCTCGGCGAACATCGTCACCTCCTCGCGCACCATGCCGATGAGCGAATTCTTCCGTTCCTCCTCGGTGAGCCCGTGGATGCGGTGCTGGATGACCTCCTTCACGCGGTCCTGGATGAGGGTCAATGCGGCGTTGCGGAGCTGGGCGACGACGTCGTCGGAGATCTTGGCGGTGCCCTTGATGATCTCGACGTTGATGAGCCCCTCCTCGACGAGCTTCTCGGTCACCGACTTGACGTCGATCGACTCGACGTCGGCGTCGGAGCAGCCCTGATCGAGGTTGCGGGTCGTCCGCTCGACGGTGCGGTCGAGCTCGTAGTCCTGGTGCGACGCCGCCCACACGTGGATCTCGAGGCTGGGCAGCCGGGCCTGGAAGGTCAGCTCGAAGCGGACGCCGATCGCGGCGAGGTCCTGCTCGAGCGCGCGGTACCAGACCGCGGCGCCCTCGGGGCCGAGCCGCATCGCGAAGGCGGCGTTGTTGTCGCCGGTCAGGCTCGGCCGGCCGCCGGTCGTCGACCAGGCGACGAACGCGTTGCCGCCGCTCTCGTCGAGGAGGTTGAGGGTGCCGTCGGTGTACTGGACGGTGCCGAAGCGGACCGGCCCGACCGGCGGCGGCTCGGCGACGTGGGGCGACGCGCTGTCGCCGAGCGCCTTGGCCTGGCGGTCGGCGCGCTCCTGCTCGGCGGCGAGGATCTGGGCGCGCCGCGTGTACTGGATGCGGTCCTGCACGATCTGCTTGGCGACCGCGTCCTTCAGATCGTCCGAGACGGCCAGGTCGACGTCGAACTTGATCGAGCCGCCCTTCAGGCCCGCCACCGACGCGCTGCCGTCGGCCTGATCGGTCCAGAACAGGGCGCTCATCACCGGCTTGCCGTCGCGCACGGCGAGCCGCGGGCGATCGGGCACCAGGTAGTAGAGGTCGCCGTCCTCGTCGTCGGGGAAGACGGTGACGCCCTCGAGGGTGAGGACTTCCGGGAAGGTCAGCATGGGGGCTCCTCGCGGCCGCGGGCCGCCGCTCGCGTCGCTCGTCAGATCACGAAGGCCAGGCTGCCGCCGCGATCGGTCTGCCAGTCGGTCCACGGCCCGATCTCGCGGGCCGCGATGGTGTGGTAGCGGTACTCGAACTCGGTGACGGTGTCGTGGCGGATGAAGTCGGCGACCGTGCGCGACAGCAGCACGGTGCCCTCCGGCTGCTCGCGCGACAGCGTGAGCTTCTCGGCGGCGGCGTCGCCCTTGCGGCGCAGCTCGACCTCGACGACGAGCACCGGCGCGAGCGCCGCCTTCTCGTCGTCGGTGAGCCGGTCGAAGTACTTGAGCGGCACGCAGGTGACCGCCACCCGCCAGCCGCGCACCGAGGTGCCGGCGGTGAAGACCGCGTCGAGCATGACGCCCAGCTCGAGGTCGGGGCGGACGTCGATCAGCTCGAGCTCCCAGCCGTCGACGAGGTCGCGCTGGTCGTCGGGGACGGCGGCGCGCAGCTCGACGGTGGTGTCGGCGCCGGCCGCGAGCGCGAGCGGCAGCGTGACGTGGTCCCACGTCGCCGGCCACGACGCGGTGACGCGGTCGGTGCTCGGATCGCGGCGCAGCGCGCGCGCCTGCACGCCCGGCACGGTGACCGCGCGCGGCGTGCCATTGGCGACGTGCAGCGTCCATGCGGCGGCATCGGCGGCGGGGGCGGCGGGCGGCGCCACCTCGTGGGCGAGCGGCAGCGAGGCGAGCGCGCTCATCGCGAGGCGCACCGGCAGCCGCAGCTCCTGCACCGCGCCGCCCGGCTCCTCGAGCTGGAGCACCACCCAGTCGCGCAGGCCGTCCTGGCGCAGCCGCTCGTAGAGGAGCTGGATGAACTCGACCGAGCCCTCGAAGCTGAGGGTGAAGCCCTCCTCGGGGTTGATCGACAGCGCCTCGGTCGCGCTGGCGCCGGTGAAGACGTCGACGAGCAGGGCGTGCGACTCGTCGGCGGCGAAGGCGGCGCTCTTGTAGCCGCCGGGGATGAGCGTCGCGCGCTCGACGGCGCCGCCGGAGACGACCTTCAGCTCGTCGCGCAGGTCGTCGAGCCGCTTCGGATCGAAGTGCGGCACCACCTTCATCGAGACCCGTGCGCGGTAGCTCTCGGTGGTCGTGGTCGTGGTCGTGGTCGTGGTCGCCGTCGCCGGCGTCGTGCCGGCGGGGCTGTCGGCGGCGGGCATCAGCACCGACGTGATCGCCGGCAGCGCGGTGGCGCCGTCGAGCGCGAGCCGGTACTCGTCGGCGACCAGGTAGGCCGAGTCGGGGCCGGCCGGCTTCCACCAGCCGTTGGCGGCGTGGCGCCAGCCCTCGGTGTCGTCGAACGCGCCGGTGATCTGCGCGTAGATCGGCTTGTTGGTCGGGATCGTCGGCGGGAAGTACGCCTCGATCACGCCCTGGCGCGTGAAGGTCTGCACCGGGCCGAGCGTGCCGTCGGCCGGCGGCGACGGATCGATGCCGTCGGGCAGGTGGGGCGGCGGACGCAGCCCGCCGCGCAGCAGCAGGTCGCGCGCG
>DASZXE010000827.1:0-1534 GCA_035546475.1 Kofleriaceae bacterium | reverse complement strand
CGAGGGCAGGAACCGTTGCGGGCCGCTCAGCTCGGCGCGAGCGACGACCTGCGAGACCGGGTCGAAGGCGCGCGTCTTGACGTCGATCGTCCTCCGTCTCGGCGCCATCGCGAGCTGGGCGGTGCGGTTGTCGAGCGCGTCGAGAGCGGCCTCGAGCGAGTCGAAGCGGCTGCGCTCGACGCGCGGCCCGACCCGCACAAGCAGTCGATAGCGGTCGCCCATCGGTTGCTCCTATGTCAACGCCGGCGCGTTTGCTGGCGCGTTGGCGTTGGCGGTGGTCATGGTGGTGTAGATGGTGCGGACGAGGTGGCGTTTGAGGCAGCGGAGCGCTTCGGTCTTGGTCTTGCCTTCGCTCAGTTTGCGGGCGATGTAGTCCTTGGCGGGTTGGTGGGTGCGGAGCTGGGTGACGGCGATGCGGTGGAAGGCGGCGTTGAGCTGGCGGTTGCCGCCGCGGTGGAGCCGCATGCGGTGGCGGTTGCCGCTGGAGGCGGGGATCGGCGCGAGGCCGGCCAGCCGCGCGAGCTTGGCGGGCGTGCGGAAGCGCTCGATCCCGGCGATCTCGGCGATCAGCTTCGCGGCGGTCAGGGTGCCGACGCCGGGCAGCTGCAGCAGCCGGGGCTGCAGCGCTTGGACGAGCGCGCGCAGCTCGCGCTCCAGCGCGGCGGCCTCGCGCGTGAGGTCCTTGAGGCGGCGGGCTTGGGCGCGCATGACGCGGACGTCAGCGTCTTGAGAAGCGCGGGCGAGGCGGCGGGCGAGGCGGTCCAGCCACACATATCGGTCGAGGCAGCCGGCCGGGAGCTCGAGCTCGGGCCAGCGGTCGTGCAGCAGCCACCGCAGCCGGTTCTGGACACGGGTGCGCTCGGCGACCAGGTCCTCGCGGTGGTCCAAGAGCAGCTTGACCTCGCGCGCGGGCCCGGCCAGCTGCGCGGCCGGGAGCGTCTCGACGCCCTCCTCCAGCGCGGCCCGCGCGACCGCCAACGCGTCGATCGGGTCGCTCTTGCCCGCCTGCCGGCTGCCGCGGCGGCGGCCGGCCATCAGCTTGGGCGCCACCCGCACGACGCGCTCGCCGCGCGCGAGCAAGAACCGCTCCAGCTTCCCAGACACATGCCGGCAGTCCTCGACCGCCCACACCCGCTCCCTGTCCAGGCCGCGCGCCCACGCGAGCAGCCGCTCATGGCCCCCGGTGGTGGCCGGCACCGACTCGCTGCTACGCAGCTCGCCGGTCCCGGCCACCACGGCCTGGCACGAATAGCTGCGCTTGTGTGGGTCCGACCCGATCACGATCATCCACATCGTCCCTTCGTTGGCGTCCAACCGGCGAAGCGGATCTCCGGTCGACACACCTCAGTCGGGGCGATGCCACGCTCCTATCAAGTCAGGCCGAAGATCCACGGGCGGCGGCGAGCGACACAACCGATGCCGGTCAGACCCCAACGGGTCGACACCGAGCCTACGAGTCAGCTCGCCGCCGACCCAGGACCACACCGGTCGAGTCGGACATCACCGCCCGGCACCCCGAACGCTGACACTGACG
>DASZXE010000826.1:0-2562 GCA_035546475.1 Kofleriaceae bacterium | reverse complement strand
GCTGCGCGTCCTCGCGATCGCGCAGGTCGACGGCGCCGTCATCGACCCGGTCGGCGGCCTCGGCGGCCTCGCCGGCAGGGCCGAGCTGCTCGGCCTGGTCGGCCAGCTCGACCCGCCGCGCGACGAGGTCGTCGCCGCGATCGCGCGCTGCCGCGACGCCGGCATCCGCGTCCTCAGGCTCACCGGCGACCACCGCGCGACCGCGCTCGCGATCGCCGGCCGCCTCGGCCTCGCCGAGCCCGCCGACGCCGGCGCCGCCGTCGACGGCCGCGAGCTCGAGGCGATGGACGACGACCAGCTCGCCCGCGCGCTCGTCCGCGTCCGCGTCTTCTCGCGGGTCCACCCGGCCCAGAAGCTGCGGGTGGTCGCCGCCTGCCAGCGCCGCGGCGACGTCGTCGCGGTCACCGGCGACGGCGTCAACGACGCACCCGCGCTCGTCCGCGCCGACGTCGGCGTCGCCATGGGCCTGGCCGGCACCGAGGTCGCCAAGGAGGCGGCGGCGATCGTCGTCACCGACGACGACTTCGCGACGATCGGCGCCGCGATCGAGGAGGGCCGCATCGTCCACCGCAACCTCAAGAAGGCGGTGCTGCTGCTCGCCACGACCTCGCTCGCCGAGGTGCTGATCCTCGTCGTCGCGATGGTCGCCGGGCTGCCGGCGCCGTTCCTCGCCGTGCAGATCCTGTGGAACAACCTCGTCACCGAGGGGCTCGTCACCGTCAACCTGGTGATGGAGCCCGCCGAGGGCGACGAGATGCGGCAGCCGCCGGTGCCGGCCTCCGAGCCGCTGCTCACCGGCGCCATGCTCCGCCGCCTGCTCGTGCTGACGCCGGTGATCGTCGGCGTCGTACTCGGCTGGTTCGCCTGGCGGCTGCACGCCGGCGTGCCGTTCGCGCGCGTGCGCTCGGAGGCGTTCACGCTGCTCGTCGTCTGCGAGTGGTTCAACGTGCTGAACTGCCGCTCGCACCTGCGGTCGGGCCTCGATCGCTCGGTGCTCGCCAACCGCTGGCTCGTCGGCGGGCTGGTCGCCGGCAACCTGCTGCAGGTCGCGGTCATCTTCGTGCCCGCGTTCCAGCGCGTCTTCCACACGGTCGCGTTCGCGCCGCTCACCGTCGTCGCGATCGGGGCCGCGGCCAGCCTCGTCCTCTGGGCCGAGGAGCTGCGCAAGTGGCTCGCGCGCCGGCGCGAGGCGCAGGCGGGGCGATGAGCGCCGCCTTCCAGGGGTTGACCGAGGCGCAGGCGGCGGCGCGCCGGCTCGAGGTCGGGCCCAACCGCATCCCGACCGCGCGGCGGCGCTCGCCGTGGGCGGTGCTCGGGCAGTTCACCCACCTGATGGCGCTGCTGCTCTGGGGCGGCGGCGCGGTCGCGTTCGCCGGCGGGCTCCCCGAGCTGGGCGTCGCGATCTGGATGGTCAACCTGATCAACGGCACGTTCGCCGCGTGGCAGGAGTCGCGGGCCGAGCGGGCGGCGGCCGCGCTGCGCGAGCTCCTGCCGCCGCGGGCGCGGGTGGTGCGCGGCGGCGTCGAGCGCGCGATCGACGCGATCGAGCTGGTGCCGGGCGACCTGCTGGTGCTCGCCGAGGGCGATCGGGTGTCGGCCGACGCGCGGCTCGCCGACGCCAGCGCGCTCGAGGTGACCGAGTCGGCGCTGACCGGTGAGTCGGCGGCGGTCGTCAAGGACCCGGCGGCCGCCGACGAGCGCGGCCGCGTCTTCGCCGGGACGATGGTCGTGCGCGGCTGGGCCCGCGCCGTCGTCGAGGCGACCGGCGCCGCCACCCGCGTGGGCGCGATCGCGCGCGCGACGGTGGCCGCCCGCCCGCCGCCGTCGCCGCTCGTGCGCGAGCTGCGCCGGCTCACCCGCGCGATCACCCTGCTCGCGCTGGCGGTCGGCGCCGGCTTCTTCGTGCTGGCGATGGCGGTCACCGAGCTGCGGCCGGGCACGGCGCTGCTGTTCGCGATCGGGATGGTGGTCGCCTTCGTCCCCGAGGGCCTGCTGCCGACGGTGACGATCTCGCTGGCGCGGAGCACGCGGCGGATGGCGGCGCGCCACGCGCTCGTTCGCCGGCCGTCGGCGGTCGAGGCGCTCGGCGCCACCAGCGTGATCTGCTGCGACAAGACCGGGACCCTGACCGAAGGGCGGATGACGGTGGCGGAGCTGCGCTCGCCCGACGAGGCGCGGGCCGGCCGCGTGATGGGGCACTGCCATGACCTCCACGAGGACGGCGCGGGCCGGCGGGAGACCGGCGATCCGACCGAGCTGGCGCTGGTCGCCGCCGGGCACGCGACCGGGCCGTTCGCCGACCTGCCGCTGCCACGCATCGGCGCGGTGCCGTTCGACTACCAGCGCCGGCGGATGACCACCGTGCACGCGGCCGGCGCCGGCGCGCTCGTCCTCTGCAAGGGCGCGCCGGAGGCGGTGCTCGCCTGCTGCGATCGCGCGCTCACCGGCGGCGGCGACGCGGCGCCGCTCGACGACGGCGGCCGCGCCCGCTGGCTGGCCGAGGCCGACGCGATGGCCGCCCGCGGCCTCCGCGTGCTCGGGCTCGCCGACGGCGAGGTCCCG
>DASZXE010000825.1:0-6910 GCA_035546475.1 Kofleriaceae bacterium | reverse complement strand
GGCCAGCGACGCCACCGGCGAGCGCGGCGCGGCGTCGGGCGCGCGCAGCGGCACGGGCGTGCGCGCGGCGATCGAGCCGGAGCCGATGATCGGCGAGCGCGACCCCGCGGTGCCGAACGAGTCGGTCATCCCGCTGAAGCTGCCGCCCGGGCTGTCGAGCGCGAACGCCCACTCGATCCAGGTCTGCACCTCGCGGTTCGTCGCCGAGAGCTGGTAGCGGATGCGGACGGCGTGGAGGTCGTCGCGCATCTGCGCGGCCGACTCGTAGCGCTGGTCGCGGTCGCGCGCGAGCGCGCGCAGGATGACGTGATCGAGCTCCGGCGGCACCGCCTGGTTGAACGCCGACGGCGGCAGGATGTCCGACTTCTGGACGTTGACGATCGTCTGGTACTCGTTCTTCGACGCGAACAGCGGCCGCGCGGTCAGCAGCTCGTGCGCGATCACGCCGCACGAGAAGATGTCGCTGCGGGCGTCGAGGTCCTTGCCCGCGATCGCCTCGGGCGCCATGTACGCGAGCTTGCCCTTGACCCGGCCGGTCGCGGTGCGGAGCTGCGACGACTGCGCCTTCGCGATGCCGAAGTCGATGACCTTGAGGTGGCCCGAGCGGGTGACCAGCAGGTTCGACGGCGACACGTCGCGGTGGACGAGGCCGAGCGGCTCGCCGCGGTCGTCGATGCGCGTGTGCGCGTACTCGAGCGCGTCGCAGAGCTGGATGAGGAGCGCGATGGTGACGTTGATCGTCGGCGGGCCGCTGACCCGGCGGGCCTGGCGCAGCACCTGCCGGATGTCGCGCCCGTCGATGTACTCCATCGAGATGAAGTACTGGGTGCCGACCCGGCCCAGCTCGAAGAGCTGGACGATGTTCGCGTGCTGCAGCAGCGACGCGAGCTTGGCCTCGCGGACGAACGCCTTGACGAAGCTCGCGTCCTCGGCGAGGTGGGGCAGGAGGCGCTTCAGCGCGACGACCCGCTCGAACCCCTCGATGCCGCGCTCCTTGGCGCGGTGCACCGTCGCCATGCCGCCGACGCCGAGCCGCTCGTGGACCAGGTACGGCCCGAAGACCTCCTGGCTCTCCGTCGACGTGTCGCTCTGTTGCCGCGTGGTCACAGCGCGGTCGCCATGGTTGCACGTTTGCGAGAGGGCTGCCTCACGAAAGGTGAAATTCGCGTCGGTGCGCAGGTACACGCGTAAGCCGCGCCACGAGACGATGCGAGAGCGTCGTCGCGATCGCGCACGCGCGCGACGGCGACCTCGTCAGGCGATGTAGGTCACGACGACGACGCCTCGTGCGGCGTCAGGAGCTCCATCGTCAGCGCGTGGATCGGCCCGGCCAGCTCCACCGCGAGCGCGCGGTTGACGAGGCGGTGACGCTCGACCGGCGAGCAGCCGGCGAACGCCGCCGACACGATGCGCGCCTTCCAGTGATCGGCGGTGCCGGTCAGATCCTCGAGCGTGACGTCGGCGTCGGGCAAGGCCGCGCGGATGCGCTCGCGGATCGCGTCGGGGCTCACGACGGCGCCTGGCCGGCGGCGCCGGTGAGGCCCAGCTCGCGGCCGACCTCGGCGAACGCGGCGATCGCGCGATCGAGGTCGTCGTCGGAGTGCGCCGCCGAGAGCTGCACGCGGATGCGCGCCTGGCCGCGCGGCACCACCGGGAACGAGAAGCCGACCACGTAGATGCCGCGGTCGAGCAGCCGCGCGGCCATGTCGGCGGCGAGCCGGGCGTCGCCGAGCATGACCGGCGTGATCGGGTGGGTGCCGGGGCGGACCGCGAGGCCGGCCGCGGTCACGCCGGCGCGGAAGCGCTGCGTGTTGCGCTCGAGCCGGTCGCGCAGCTCGGTCGACTCGCCGAGCAGCGCCAGCGCCTCGAGGCTGGCGGCGACGATCGGCGGCGCCAGCGTGTTCGAGAACAGGTACGGCCGCGAGCGGTTGCGGAGCAGGTCGATGATCTCCTGCTTGCCGCTGGTGAAGCCGCCCGACGCGCCGCCGAGCGCCTTGCCGAGCGTCGAGGTGAAGACGTCGACGCGGTCGAGGCAGCCGCGGTGCTCGGCGGTGCCGCGGCCGGTCTTGCCGACGAAGCCGGTCGCGTGGCTGTCGTCGACCATCACCAGCGCGCGGTGGCGCTCGGCGAGGTCGCAGATCTCGTCGAGCCGCGCGAGGTCGCCGTCCATCGAGAAGACGCCGTCGGTCGCGATCATGCGGACGCGGCGATCCTTGGTCGCGACCAGCGCGGCCTCGAGCTCGCCGAGGTCGTCGTGCGCGTAGCGGTGGCGCTCCGCCTTGCAGAGGCGGATTCCGTCGATGATCGACGCGTGGTTGAGCGCGTCGGAGATGATCGCGTCCTCCTCGCCGAGCAGCGTCTCGAACAGGCCGCCGTTGGCGTCGAAGCAGGAGCTGTAGAGGATGGTGTCGTCGGTGCCGAGGAAGCGGCTGATCGCGGCCTCGAGCTCGCGGTGGCGATCCTGGGTGCCGCAGATGAAGCGCACGCTCGAGCAGCCGAAGCCGCGATCGTCGAGCGCCCGGTGGGCGGCGGCGATGAGCCGCGGGTGCGACGACAGCCCGAGGTAGTTGTTGGCGCAGAAGTTGAGGACCTCCTTGCCGTTGACGATCACGTGGGCGCCCTGCGGCGAGGCGATGATGCGCTCGTGCTTCCACAGGCCGGCCTGGCGGATCTCGTCGAGCTGGGCGGCGTAGACGTCCTTCGCGTTGCCGTACATGGCGCCTCCTGACTAGTGCCCGGGAGAGTTGGCGAGGGGGCCGGACGCGACCATCGCGCGCACGCGCGGCACGAGGTCGTCGGTCATCGCGTGCAGATCGTAGCGAGGGCGCCAGCCCCAGTCCGCGCGGGCGGCGCGGTCGTCGAGCGCGCGCGGCCACGAGTCGAGGATGCCCTGGCGCAGCGGATCGGGCGCGTAGGTGAACGTCACGCCGGGCACGGCGCGCGCGACGTCGGCGGCGATCTCGTCGGCGCGCGGCGAGAAGCCGGCGATGTTGTAGACGGTGCGCGTGAGCCGCTCGGCGGGCGCCGCCGACAGCTCGACGAGGCCGCGCACGCCGTCGGGCATGTACATGAGCGGGATGCGGGTGTCGGGCCGCGCGAAGCTCTCGTAGCGGCCGACCCGCACGCCGTCGACGTACATGAACAGCGCGTAGTCCGACGAGCCGCCGCCCGGCTGGCCCGCGCTGATGAGCCCGGGGAAGCGGACGCCGCGGCAGTCGAGGCCGTGGCGCTTGCGGTAGTAGGCGCACAGGAGCTCGCCCGACGCCTTGGTGACGCCGTACATGGTGCCGGGCGCGAGCGGGACGTCCTCGGGCGTCGGATCGGGGAGGTCGGGCCCGTAGACCGCGATGCTCGACGTGAAGACGAAGCGCGCGACGCCGTGCTTGCGGCTGGCCTCGAGCAGGTTCCAGGTGCCGGTCTGGTTGACCGCGTAGGCGCGCTCGGGCGCCTTCTCGCCGGCGGCCGACAGGATCGCGGCGAGGTGGAAGACCAGCTCGGGGCGGACGTCGGCGACCGCGGCGTCGACGGCGGCGGCGTCGGTGACGTCGAGCGCGGTCCAGCGCACGCCCTTGCCGGCGGCGGCGGTCGTGGTGGCGTGCGGCCTGAGATCGCTGGCGACGACGTCATGGCCGGCGGCGACCAGCGCGTCGACGAGGTCGCCGCCGAGCTGACCGCCGGCGCCGGTGAGGAGGACCTTCATGCGAGAGCGCTCCGGCGATCGAGCATCGATCGAGAGGCATCATAGGAGGAGGGCGAGCGTTCGCAAGCAACGCCGCGCAGAGATCGGGGTCAGCCGGCCGCGGCGAGCGCGCGCGCGGCCCACGCGGGCGCCGGATCGACGCCGCGCGCCGTGAAGCGCGGTCGATAGTCGCGCTCGAAGGTGTCGGCGAGGATCGTGGCGTAGTCGGCGGCCGGGGCGAGGCCCCAGGCGCGATCGTCGTCGGAGAGCTCCACGGCGGGGGCGGCGTCGGCGGCGCCGTAGTTCTGCTCGAGGTGGCCGAACGCGGCGGGCAGCTCGCCGGCGACGAGGCCGGGCAGCGCGTCGGCGAGCGGCGTGGTCGCGAACCAGTCGAGGCAGGCCCAGCCGAAGTCGCGGTGGCGGACCTCGTCCTTGAGGATGCGGTCGAGCGCGCGGCGCGCGATCGGCACCGCGGCGGACGCGCGCAGGTGCGCGAAGAGCGGCACCGCGACCGTCTCGTTGAGGCAGAAGACCTGCAGCGTCGCGCGCAGGAGATCGAGCTCGACCGGCAGGTCGGCCCGGCGGGGCAGGGCGAGCGCGGCGCGATCGATCGCGGGCGGCTCGTCGCCGCCGGCGGCCTGGTAGACCTCCGTCGACAGCGAGGTGTGCGCCAGCTCGTCCTCGACGATGCGGAGGCCGTCGTGGATGAGGTCGGGGCTGGCGCCGACCTGCATCAGCCAGAGGACGAAGTGCTGCGTGAGCGCGGCGGAGCCGTACTCGGCGGCGATCCGGTTGCGCCACTCCGCGCGCACGCGCTCGGACGCGGGCGGCGCGCCGCGGGGGCCGGGGGGGCCGGCGCCGAGGAGGTGGCGGTGGCGGCTCACCTCAGTACGTCGGGCAGTCGACCCTGGACGGACGCGGCGGGTTGCACGACGCGCCGGCCGGGCACGGCGGCGGCGGGTACTCGTAGAAGCACTCGCCGGGCGACAGCTCGCGCAGGATCACCGACGACATCGGCGACGCGTCGGTCGGGCAGGTCTTCACCTTCATCGCCGGCGGCGGGTTGCACGTCGACGGCGGCGGCGGACAGTGGACGTCCGCCATCGCGTAGCAGCTCTTGTCGTCGGCGCGCTGGCTGACGCGCCACGAGCGCAGCGCGGGCGCCGGCGACGGCGACGGTCCGGCCTGGACGACGTCGCCTCCGCCCTCCGTCTGGCGCGGGGTGTCGCTCGGACCCGGCTCCGGCGACGGCGGCGGCGGATGATGATCCGGCGGACGCGGCGGGTTCATGATCGGGCCGTTGCGGTGATCGTTCGCCGTCTGGCGGGGCTCCTGCGGCGGCGGCGCCGACGAGTGCGTGCGCACGACGCACGCGGGCGCCATCGCGAGGGTGACCACCAGCGGCGCGGCAAAGCTCGACCTCGGACGTCGGGCGGACATGGAGCCGACCTTACCATCGCGCGCGGCGCTACAGGCCGTCGGCGGTCCAGAGCGAGCCGCCGAGGTCGGTGATCGAGTAGGCGAGGCGGCGGCCGTCGGGCGAGACGGCGAGGCGGGTGAAGACGAATGGCGTCGTCGCGAGCACGGCGCGATCGCCGGGGCGATCGGGCCGGTAGCGGAGGAGGTAGCTCGGGCCGGGCGGCGGCTCGAGGCACGACGCGTAGAGCGCCCGTCCGTCGGGCGACCACGCCAGGCGCTGGAGCTGGCAGTCCTCCTGCGCGAGCGGCAGGCGCAGGCCGCTGTCGGTGCGGACGAGATCGACGAGGCTGCGATCGGGCGACAGCGCGACCCGATCGCCGGTCGGCGACAAGGTCGACGTCCACTGCGGCGCGTCCGGCAGGCCGGCGATCGGCTCGATGTCGCCGGTCGACGGATCGAGCCAGCGCGACCGGGTGAGGCGATCGGCGGCGTCGAGGAGGAGGCAGCGCGGGGCGCCGGGCGCGCACTGGAGGCCGAGGCCGATGTCGGCCGGCTCCACGCCGAGCGCGGCGACCGGCGTCGTCGGGCCGCCGCCGACCGGGACGGCGTGCACGGTCCACGCGTTGCCGCCGGCGGTCGCGCGCTGGCGGAGGAAGAGGATGCGGGTGCCGTCGGGGGCGAGCGACGGGTCATCGCCGTCGGCGAGGACGGTGGCCGGCCCGCCGCCGGCGGGCGCGGCGACGATCGTCGGGTGGCCGCCGCGCGACGACTGCAGGATCACGGCGGCGCCGTCGGCGGTCCAGCAACCGACCGTGTCGTCGAACGGGTCGTCCGAGAGCCGGACAGGCGCGCCGAGCCGATCGCCGTCGAGCGGCGCGACGTACGCCTCGGTCCGGCGCGCGCGGACGATGTAGGCGAGGCGGCGGCCGTCGGCGCTGCCGCCGACCAGCTCGATCGGGGTGTCGAACGTCGCGCGCGCGTGCGGCGCGGCGGCGTGGCCGGCGCCGTCGATCGCGACGTCGTAGAGGTGGGTCCGCGCGCGCGCCTCGACGACGCCGTAGACGAGCCGGTGATCGCCGAGCCAGGCGACCCCGGCGAGCTGACCGGCGACCGCGAGCTCGGCGGTGACGGCGGCGCGATCGCTCGCGATGTCGCCGGCGATCGTCGCGAGCGCGGCGTCGACGTCGACGACGTGGATCGCGTGGGCGACCGCGTCGTAGACGGCGAGCAGGTGGCCGCCCGGCGAGACGCTCGCCTCCTCGAGGCGCGCGCCGTCGGGCCACGCGCGGATCGCGCCGAGGTCGCGGCCCGGCGTGGTCGTGACGAGGACGCGGTCGCGATCGACGACGGCGATGCGATCGCCGGCGAGGGCGAGCAGCTCGCCGCGCGGGAGGCGGCCGGCGCCGGGCGGCAGGTCGGCGGGCGGCACGGTGACGGTCGGCGACACCAGCTCGAGCCAGCAGCCGGCGCCGTGGGGGCCGCAGACGAGCGCGCCGATGGCCGACGGCAGCCAGGTGACGGTGTCGACGGCGCCCGAGGTCGGCAGCGCGTGCTCGTCGCCGGTCGCGAGGTCGGCGACGTGGAGCGCGCCGCGGGGGTCGGTGTAGGCGACGCGGGTGCCGTCGGGCGACAGCGCGGCGTGATCGACCGCGGCGGGCCCGTCGGCGGCGATCGCGCGGTGGCGGACGACCTGATCTGCCGCGCGCGACGGGTGCGCGCGGAGCCGCCAGACGACGATCGCGGCGGCGGCGGCGAGGGCCGCTGCGACGGTGGCGGCGATCGCGAGCGCGGTGCGCCCGGTGCGGGCGGTGC
>DASZXE010000824.1:0-6100 GCA_035546475.1 Kofleriaceae bacterium | reverse complement strand
GTCGCCTTCAAGAGGCGCCACTTCCGGGCGATCAGCTTCTCCGCGTCCACCCCGAACGTAGATCACGCCCACGCCATCGAGTCGATCCCCCGCGGACCGTTTCCGCGCGCATTCCGATCGATTTGTTCACTCGGGGGCCCTTGGTGAGTGGTTCGTCCGGCCAATCCTCGGTCCCGGCTCGAAGCGTGAGCGCGCGAACCTCCGCGGGGCAATCCTTGAGTCGGGCATCGTTTGGGCGGACGCGCATTGGTACGATCCCATCCTAGGACGTCAGCAGGCACCAGCCGGTCATTGGCACCTGGTCGAGAGCAGGATCTCCAAGATCGCCTGGATGACAGCCGCGCCTGCGAATCCCCCGTGGGCGCTACAGGCCGGCATGCCCGCCGTCGTGACTTTCTTCTCGTACAAGGGCGGTGTCGGACGAACGACACTACTCGCGTCCGTCGCCTGGCAGCTGGCGCTGCAGAAGAAGCGAGTGATCGTCGTTGACCTCGATCTTGAGGCGCCGGGGATCGCTGAGCTGCTTGGCGCGTCCAGCCGTCGGGGAGCGATCGACGCGATAGTAGATCACGCTGCCACCGGAACATGCGACTTGACCGACCTGCTCGCACCCGCTACCGCGCTCGGCGAAGAGGCGGCCGCGTGGGTCGACGTCGTCCCGGCGGGATCATTGAACCCAGGCTATTTCGAGAAGCTGTCGCGGCTTGACTTCATCGGGTCGGGGATCTTCCGTGATGATCCCGCCACGGTGCCAGCTCGCGATGCCCTTCGTGCCTTGCTGGGCGCGCTCGCGGGTCGCATGCCGCGAGCCGACTACATCTTGCTCGATTCACGCGCGGGGCTACATGACCTTGCCGGGCTGTCGCTTCACGACCTCGCGCACGTGGACGTCTTGGTGGGCCGGGACTCGGATCAGTCGTATCGAGGCCTCGCTCTGACCATAGCCGCACTCGGGCGCCGGCGTCCGATGGCGGACACGCGATGCGTTGTCGTCCAATCTATGGCTCCTGCCGACGCCCCGTCTGACGAGTATACGCGAGTGACTGCTGATTTCCGTGCCAGGGTGTACGCGATGTTCGATGAGCACGTATACTCGCGACTCGGCGACGATGAAGATAGCCCCGATCTGGAAGATACGGGGGCACACCATTTCCCGACCGTTATCCGCTTCGAGCCCCGCCTCCTTCATTTTAGCGCGCTGGGGTCTGTTCGACCGACCCTAATCGACGGTGAAGACTGGCAGGCGACAGTACGGCGGGTCGTCGAACGCTGTCACCCCGACCACAACGGCGAGGAGACAGACGAATGACTCTTCGCCTTGATATCGATACCCGCAAGAAACTGCTTGAGCACATATCGCGTCTTCGCGTGGATGCGGATCCCCAAGCCGGCGACCTCGATCTCGCCCGCGTATTCCTCCCGCTGCCGCGCCATGCTCTTGCCCTCCGCCCCGATGTGGTCGTGCTCGCCGGCTCGCGCGGCGCAGGGAAGACGGCCCTGTTTAACCTCATCACGCTGCTCGGGCGGAGGGTGCCCGACTTCTTCAACGATCAGGCCATACCGGCGGCGTATTGGGTCGCTGCCTTCGCAGAGAGCCCGGAACATCCGCAGCCAGCCGTGCTCGATCAAGTCGTCGCACGCATCAACTCTTCCTCGGATGACCCGCTCCGTACATTCTGGGCGGTTCACCTCTTGGCGCGATTGGCAGACGCCTCCGTGCCTGGCGCAACGATGCCGCCGCCCTTGGCCGCGGCCGTGCGAGCAGCGCCCGGTGACCCAGGCGCGTGGCTCGACAAGGCGCAGGTACATCTGGCCGCAGTCATCGCGGCTCTCGACGTCGTGGATCGTACTCTCGAGAAGAGCAGCACGTATCTCTTCGCGTCCTACGACCACCTCGACCGCCTGGGCGCCCTGACCGCTACGCGCAACGCCCGGCAGCGCCTCGTGCGCTCGCTGCTCGCGCTGTGGCTGTCTCTCTCGTCGCGCTATCGCCGGCTGCGTGCCAAGATCTTCCTTCGACCCGATCTGCTGGAAGAGGCCGAGCGCGCCTTCCCAGACGCCAGCAAGCTCCGGGCGCGATCGGTGTCCTTGGAATGGGACGTCAGCGCACTCTACATGCTCGCAGTTCGGCACCTAGCGAATCAAGGCCCTGACATCGAAGTCATGGTGGACTGGATTCGCGAAAAGGCGCGACTGGACTTGGAGCGACACTCTGCTTCATCGAAGTTTGGACTGTTGCCCCCCACAATGGGTGAAGATGAGCAGTGGACCTTCGCCACCGCACTGGCTGGCGAACAGATGGGGAGTGGCCCCAAGAAGGGCTACACATACCGGTGGATCCCCCAGCGGCTCAAGGATGGCAGCGGGAGCATCGTCCCCCGGTCGTTGCTCCGGCTGCTCGGCGTCGCCGCGAAGCAATCGCTCCGCTATCCCCGCGGCAGGGGTCCTCTAATCTCGACAGAGGATCTGGTGGGTGCGCTGGTCGAGACCTCACGCGCCAGGGTGACCGAACTCGGTGACGAGTACCCTGTCGTGAAGCGGCTCGAGAACCTGAGTAGCCAGACCATGCTGATGGAGCGTGACGACGTGATTGCGCTGCTGGCGAACCGCACCGCCGCCGACGATCCATTTGGCACCGATGGTGAGTTGATCTTCCAAGAGCTGCACCGCATCGGCGTGCTGGAGACTCGGGCTGATGGCCGCGTCGACGTGCCGGACATCTACCGCTACGGCTACAACATCAAGCGCAAAGGCGGAGCACGCGCACCGCGGTAGGATGGCATCCGACGGCTTCGGCCCCGCGCGGCGCGAGGAAGTCAGTCGGGACCGGCGGTGAAGGCGGTGCGGCGGATGCCGAGCTTGCGCATCTTGCTCTGCAGCGTCGTGGGGCGGAGGCCGAGGCGGGCGGCGGCGCCGGCGGGGCCGTAGATGGCGCCGCGGGTCAGGCGGAGGACCCGCTCGATCGCGGCGCGGATGGCGGCGTCGAGGTGCGTGCCGTCGTCGCGCGGGCGCGGCGGCAGCGCGGCGAGCTCGGCCGGCAGGCGCAGGCCGTCGCCGCCGCCGAGGATGAGCGCCGTCTCGAGCACGTTCTCGAGCTCGCGCACGTTGCCGGGCCAGTCGTGGGCCTCCAGCCGCGCGAGCAGCGTGCGCGACAGCGGCGGCGGCGCGACGCCGAGGCCCGCGGCGCGCGAGGCGACGATCGCGGCGGCGAGCGGCGCGAGATCGGCGGCCCGATCGCGCAGCGGCGGCAGCGGGATCTCGAAGACCGCGAGCCGGTAGTAGAGATCCTCGCGGAAGCGGCCCGCGCGCACGTCGTCGAGGAGCGACCGGTTCGTCGCGGCGATCAGGCGGACGTCGACGGGGAGGTCCTCGGCGCCGCCGACGCGGCGCACCGGTCGCTCCTGCACGACGCGCAGGAGCTTGACCTGCGCGGCCGGCGGCAGCTCGCCGACCTCGTCGAGGAGCAGCGTCCCGTGATCGGCGCGCTCGAAGACACCGGGCCGCGCGCGGTCGGCGCCGGTGAACGCGCCGCGCTCGTGGCCGAACAGCTCCGCCTCGACGAGCGCCTCCGGGATCGCGCCGCAGTTGAGCTGCACCATCGGCCGGTGCGCCCGCGGCGACCGGCGGTGGAGCTCGCGCGCGATGACCTCCTTGCCGGTGCCGGACTCGCCGGTGACCAGCACCGTCGTCGGGTGCGGCGCGACCGCCGCCACCCGCTCCATCACCGCCCGCATCGCCGGGCTGCGCGCGACCACCGCCGGCGGCTCGCGCAGGCGCTCGAGATCGGCCCGCAACTCGCGCCCGGCGGCGTGGGCGCGCCGCGAGCCCAGCGCGATCCGCTCGACGGTCGTCACGTGTGCGAGCGTCACCGCGACCAGCCGCGCGAGCGCGGCGCGCACGTCGGGCTCGCGCAGGTACGCGGGCACGCGGCCGCGGACCTCGATCGACAGCCCCGGCGCCAGCGCCAGCGCGCGGCGGCGCGGCGACGGCTCGCTCACGCGCCAGCCGTCGGCGGCGGCGACCACGGCGACGGCCTCCGGGCCCTCGCCCAGCGTCAGCCGGGTGAGCGGCAGGTGCGCCGCCAGCGCCTCCGCCAGCGCGCGCGCCAGCCCGCGGCGCGTGTGCGCCTCGGCGGCCGCCGCGAGCAGGTCGGCCACGAGCGACAGCGGTCCCATGCGCAACCTTCACCGAAATCTCGGTGTCATGCAACGATATATCGTTTCTCGCCGACGACGGCACACGTCGTCTCACGGCGTTGCAGCCGGCACGGCCGGTGCAACTCCGAAGGGCCATGACCTACGTCATCACCAGCAAGTGCGCCGGCACGTGTGACACCGCCTGCGTCGAAGTCTGCCCCTGCGACTGCATCGTCGGCCCGGTCCCGCTCGACGCGCTTCGCGCCGTCCCCGCGGCGCGCCGCGGCGAGCAGTTCCCCGGCGTGCAGATGTTCATCGATCCGGACGAGTGCATCGACTGCGGCGCCTGCGTCGCCGAGTGCCCCGTCGACGCCATCCACCACGAGGACAGCCTCCCCGCCGACCACCGCGCCGACCTCGCCCGCAACGCCGCCTTCTTCGCCACGCGCTCGCGGCCAGCGCCATGAGCCGGGACCGGCACCACCGCGTCGCGGTGTGCTCGGTCGCGAGTCCGGTCGAGGAGGGCTCGCATGTTCCGCGGCGGTTTCCTGACAGTGGGCACGTGGCGCAAGGTCCCGATCCGGGTCCACTGGACGACGCCGATCGGCGCCTTCGCGTTCGGCAGGTTCGCCTTCGTTCCCGGCTTCTGGCTCGGCTTCGTCGGCCTGATCCTGCTGCACGAGCTCGGCCACGCCCTCGTCGTGCGGCGCGTGAAGGCGCGGGTGAAGGCGATCGACATCATGGGCTTCGGCGGCCTTTGCACCCTGGACGGGCCAGGCGTCGCCGTTGCAGCGAGCGGCGATCGCGTGGGGCGGCCTCTGGGCCCAGATGCTCGGGCTCGCGGTCGCGGTCGTCGCGCTCGCGATCGCGGGCCGGCCCGACGGCGCGGCGATGCAGCAGCTCGTCGGCGCGCTCACCGTCGGGAACGTCTGGCTCATGGCGATCAACCTGCTGCCGATCCCGCCGCTCGATGGGGCGGAGGCCTGGCCGCTGTTCCCGTTGCTGTGGCGCCACGTGCGCGACGGACGCCGGCGCCGACGACGGGCGCGCGCGACGCGGTCCACGCTGCGAACGCTGGAACGCCTCGACGCCCTCGACGAAGGCGACGTTCCACCGTCGCCCGAGAAAAAGGCCGCCGTCGACAAGATCCTCGCCGATCTCAAGCGCCCGCCGGCCAGGACGAGCCGCGAGTAGTCGCGCGGGCGGCAGGCGCCGGGCCGCCGCGAGCGGGCCGGGCGGCGGGTCAGCGCTTGACCTGGTCCTCGAGGCGCTGGTGCATGGCGATGGCCTCGTCGGACATGTCGATCTCGCCGACGTCGATGAGGCGGCGGATCTCGATCTCGTCGCCGTCCTCGCGGAGGGCCGGGCAGCGCTTCATCCAGGCGACGACCTCGTCGAACGAGGCGGCCTGCACCATCCAGTAGCCGCCGATCAGCTCCTTGGTCTCCGTGAATGGACCGTCGGTGATGACCTGGGTGTCGCCGGTGACGCGCATGCGCTTGCCCTGGCTGCTCGGGAAGAGGCCGCCCGCGTCGAGGAGGACGCCCGCGTCGACCATCTCCTGGTGGAACCGCATCGTCTCCATGATCACGCTGTTGTCGGGGTACGCGCCCGCTTCGCTGGCCTTGGTCGCCTTCTTCAGCACGAGGAACTTCATCGTCGGGTCTCCTTGTTTGCGAGGCGACGAACGAGCACCGCCCGGATCGACACGCTCGGCAAAGAATCTTGGCCGATCTCGCAACCGCCGGAAATCGGCCGGCGACGTACGCCGCTCACCGCGTGCGGCGAACGAGCACGCCGGCGACGGCGACGTCGTCGGGGTGCGCTGACCGACGGTCGCAGGTGTCGCACGCGTCGAACGTGAGACGCCGCCGATCGGCGCCCCCCGCGGGCGGGACGGCGCTACAACCGCGGACATGCGGAAGACGTTCGTGCTGGCCTCGATCCTGTTCGCGTCGGCGGGG
>DASZXE010000823.1:0-7464 GCA_035546475.1 Kofleriaceae bacterium | reverse complement strand
CCTGCCCCCCGCCCTCGACGACGAGGGCGAGCCGTGCGGCTGCGACGAGGACTGCGCCACCACCCTGCGCGAGGCGCTCCGCGAGCCCGGCGAGGCGTGGGCCGTCCTCGCGCCGCACGCGCGCGTCCGCGAGATCGCCGCGCCGGTCGTCGTGCGCGGCGAGGTCGTCGGCGCGCTGCTCGCCGGCACGCCCGGCCTCATCGACGGCGACCCCGCCGCCGATGACCTCTCGCGCGGCGAGATCTCGCTGTTCGGCGACCTGCTCGCCGAGGCCGCCCGCGAGGTCGCCGGCCGCGCGCGCAACCCAGCGGCCACCACCACCGCCACCGCCGGCGCCGCCGCCCCGCTGCGCCGCGCCTACGACGGCCTCATCGGCCGCTCGCCCGCGATGCAGAGCCTCTACACGACGCTCGATCGCGTCGCGCGCTCCGACGCGACCGTCCTCATCCAGGGCGAGAACGGCACCGGCAAGGAGCTGGTCGCGCGCGCCATCCACGAGGGCTCCGCCCGCGCCGCACGGCCGTTCGTCATCACCAACTGCTCCGCCTTCAACGACAACCTGCTCGACTCGGAGCTGTTCGGCCACAAGCGCGGCTCCTTCACCGGCGCGGTCAGCGACAAGCCCGGCCTGTTCGAGATCGCCGACACCGGCACCTTCTTCCTCGACGAGATCGGCGACATGTCGCCCGCGCTCCAGGTCAAGGTGCTGCGCGTGATCCAGGAGGGGACGTTCAACCCGGTCGGCGACACCGAGACCCGCCGCGTCGACGTCCGCCTCATCGCCGCCACCAACCGCGATCTGCGCGCGATGGTCGCGGCCGGCCAGTTCCGCGAGGATCTCTACTACCGCATCCACGTCATCAACCTCGTGCTGCCCGCGCTGCGCGAGCGCGGCGAGGACATCGCGCTTCTCGTCGAGCACTTCCTCGGCCGCCACCGCCGGGGCGGGCGCGTCAAGCGGCTCACCGAGGCGTGCGCCGCGCGCCTCGCCGCCTACCCGTGGCCGGGCAACGTGCGCGAGCTCGAGAACGAGATCGAGCGCGCGGTCGTCCTGTCCGGCGACGACGAGGTGATCGACGAGGACCTGCTGTCGCCGCGCATCCGCCACCACCATCCGCACGCCGCCGAGCCCGCCCCCGCCACGCCCGCGCTCGACGATCGCTCGCTGCCGCAGGCTCTCGAGTCGCTCGAGCGGAGCATGATCCTCGACGCCCTCCGCCGGCACCACGGCAACAAGACGCGCGCCGCCGCCGAGCTCAAGGTGTCGCGCCGCAACCTCATCCGGCTCTGCCAGAAGTACGCGCTCGATGACGCCCGCGGCTGACCTCGCAGTCTCCGCGGCGCCCGCGGAGCCGACGGACCTCGACCCCGCGGCCTCCGCGCGCGATCCGATCGGCGCGGCCTCCGCGGCGCGGACGGAGCGGACGACACTCGACCCCGCGGCCTCCGCGCGCGATCCGATCGGCGCGGCCTCCGCGGTGCCTGCGGAGCCGACGGCCTTCGACCCCGCGGCCACCGTGCGCGATCCGATCGGCGCGGCCTCCGCGGCCTCCGCGGCGCGGACGGGACCCGAACACGCGGCCTCCGCGCGCGACCCGATCGCGCCGTCGCCGTCGCCAGCTCCCGCGGCGCGCCGCCTCGTCGTCGACGACCTGGGCGTCCTGGGCTACCGCGACGCGTGGGCGCGCCAGCTCGCGTGCGTCGAGGCGCGCAAGGCGGGCGCCGGCGACGACACGCTCATGCTCGTCGAGCACCCGCACGTGATCACCCTCGGCCGCGCGCAGAAGGCCCGCGGCAACGTGCTCGCCGCCGGCGACGTCGAGGTCATCGAGATCGAGCGCGGCGGCGACGTGACCTACCACGGCCCCGGCCAGCTCGTGGCGTACCCGATCGTCCGCCTCGAGGAGGGCGAGCGCGATCTCCACCGGTTCCTCCGCAACCTGGAGGAGGCGGTCATCCGCACGCTCGCCGACCTCGGGCTCGCCGCCGGCCGCGAGCCGGGCAAGACCGGCGTCTGGCTCGACGCCCGCGACGGCGCCCGCAAGAAGATCTGCTCGATGGGCATCGCCTGCCGGCGCTGGGTGACCTTCCACGGCCTCGCCCTCAACGTCGCCACCGACCTCGGCTACTTCCACCGCATCAACCCGTGCGGCTTCGACTCCTCGGTCATGACCTCGCTCTCCGCCGAGCTCGGCCGCCCCGTCACCCTCGCCGCCGTCAAGCCCCTCCTCTCCGCCCACCTCGCCACCACCCTCTCGCGCACCCTCGCCTGATACGCTGGTGTCGTGGCGACGCCGCTCGTGGTCAGCGCGCCGTGCGAGGCATGCAAGGGCGAGGTCCGCTTCGGCGAGGACGTGTGCGTGTCGTGCGGCGTGAGGGTCGGGCGCCCTGCAGGATGCGCTGGTCCGTCGCCTCGCCGCCGGCGATCCGGCGTACCGCGGCCTCGCCCCGCACGTGTGGGGCCCCTCCGCGACCCTGTTCACCGTCGGCGGCCTGCAGCTCGTGCAGCTCGCCTTCGAGTACTACGCCGCGCACGACCACTTCATGACGAGCGAGCTGGCGGAGGGCCGCGTCGAGGTCGTCCTCAACCTCGCCATCGTCGCGGCCTTGCTCGGCTGCGGGGTCGCGGCTCGCCGGGCGCCGCTCCTGGCGCTCACCGTCGGCGCGATCGGCTGGATGCTGGCGGAGGGCGTCGTCATCCACCGCGGCGGCTACGCGATCCTCTCCGCGTGGCTGCTGGTGACCCTGACGATCATCCTCGTGTTCCTGCTGCGCGCCCTCGTCGCGGCGGCCGGCGTGCGCAGGCTGCGCGCCCGCCTGGCCCCGCCTCGGCCGGCGCCGCTGCCGGTCGCCCGCCTGCGACGCTGACGTCAGCCGGTGCGGACGGAGAAGTCGCGGGTGGTGACGACGGCGCTGTCGACGAGGTCGACGAGGAAGCTGCGGCCGGAGCCGATGCGGCCGTCGAAGGCGAGCAGGTACCAGACGTCGAGCGTCCAGCGCGGGTGCTGCGACTCGCACGGCGGCGTCCACGACACCGCCTCGAGGTCGCCCAGGTACGACGGCCGCGCCGTCATCGTCGCGAGCAGGTTCTGGAACTCCGGCGACCGCTGCGCCAGCGCCACCGCCGACGCGGCCTCGTTCGAGGCGATCGTGCGCCGCCACGCCGACGTCAGCCGGCAGCGGCCGATCGCGCCGGCCGGCGACAGCTCCATCTCGTACGCCTCGTCGGCGGGCAGCCCGTCGAAGTCCGGCACGTCGAACTCCGGGTAGCGGTCGCGCTCGGCGATCTGCTCGATCCGGTCGTCGTACGCCTCCAGCCCTGCCTCGAGCGCGTCCTCGCTGTAGTAGCCGAGGATCCGCAGGGCCAGCGTCTGCGACGGCAGCTTGTGGTCCCAGTCGATGATCGTGATCGCGCCGGCGTGCTCGTGGCGGAAGCTCGGCAGCGGCGGCAGCGCCGCGGCGAGGATGCCGGCCGCCTCCTCGTCGCCGAACAGATCCTGATACGCCACGCGCGGGTGGCGGCGGATCCCTTCGGCGACGAATGCCCGCAGGTCGGACACGGCGACGCATAGTACCCCACGCGCGCCGCGCCGTCCCCGCGCCGGCCGCTCGTCTATCCGCCGGCGAGCGCGCGCTCGAGGCGGTCGATCAGCGCCGCCACCGTCGGCCCCTCGAGCTTCATCGACGCCGGGTTGACGACCAGCCGGGTCGACACCTCGGCGACCTGGTCGATCACCCGCAGGCCGTTCTGCCGCAGCGTCTCGCCGGTCTGCGTGATGTCGACGATGCGGTCGCACAGGCCGGTCAGCGGCCCCAGCTCGATCGCCCCCGACAGCTTGATGACCTCGGCGGTGATGCCGCGCCGCTGCAGGTACTCGCGGGTCGTGCGCGGGTACTTGCTCGCGTAGCGCAGGTGCATCGTCGCGGCGCCGCGCGCGCCGCCGTCGGCCCGCTCGGCGACGATCATCGTGCAGCGGCCGATGCCGAGGTCGAGCGGCTCGTAGAGATCGCCGCCGTCCTCGTCGAGGACGTCCGAGCCGGCCACGCCGACATCGGCCGCGCCGTGCGCCACGTAGGTCGGCACGTCGGAGCTGCGCAGCACGAGCACGGTGAGCGGCCCGCACTCGTGGATGAGCTTGCGGCTGTCGCCCAGCACCGGCGACAGGTCGTAGCCGGCGCGCGCGAACAGGGCCGCCGCCTCGTCGAGGATGCGCCCCTTCGGCAGCGCGAGTCGCAAGGTCGCCGCCACGTCCCTAGGCCTTCACCCGGCGGATCTTCGCGCCGGCGCCGCGCAGCTTCTTCTCGATCGACTCGTAGCCGCGGTCGAGGTGGTAGACGCGCAGCACCTCGGTCTTGCCCTCGGCGACCAGGCCGGCGAGCACGAGCGACGCGGAGGCGCGCAGGTCGGTCGCCATCACCGACGTGCCGCCGAGCTTGGCCGGGCCGCGGATGATCGCGGTGCGGCCGTCGACGTGGATGTCGGCGCCCATGCGCGCCAGCTCCGGCACGTGCATGTAGCGGTTCTCGAAGATCATCTCCTTGATCATGCTCTGGCCGCGCGCCTGCGTCGCCAGCACCATGAACTGCGCCTGCATGTCGGTCGGGAAGCCCGGATGAGGCTGCGTCGTGATGTCGACCGGCATCAGGTCGCCGCCGCCGCGCACGCGCACGCCGCCCGCCTCGACGGTGACCGTCGCGCCGGCGCCGCGCAGCTTCGCCATCACCGCGTCCAGGTGCTCGGCCCGCGCGCCGCGCAGGAGCACGTCGCCGCGGGTGATCGCCGCCGCCACCGCGAACGTCCCCGCCTCGATCCGGTCGGGGATGATGCTGTGCTCGATCGGCTGCAGCTCGTCGACGCCGTCGATGGTGATGATCGACGTGCCCGCGCCCGACACCTTCGCGCCCATCTTGTTGAGGACGAGCGCCAGGTCCTCGACCTCCGGCTCGCACGCGGCGTTCTCGAGGACGGTGCGGCCCTTGGCCAGCGCCGCCGCCATCATCAGGTTCTCGCAGCCGGTGACCGTCGGCATGTCGAGGACGATCGTGGCGCCGCGCAGCCGCTTGCACTCGACGTCGACGTAGCCGTGATCGAGGTGGATCCGGGCGCCCATCGCCGCCAGCCCCTTCAGGTGCTGGTCGATCGGCCGGGTGCCGATCGCGCAGCCGCCCGGCTGCGACACCCGCGCCTTACCGAACTTCGCGACCAGCGGCCCGAGGACGAGCACGCTCGCCCGCATCGTCTTCACCAGCTCGTACGGGGCCTCGAGCTTGAGCCGCTTGCCGTGCGGGGGGTGCAGCACCATCGTCCGCTTGCCGTCGACGTCACCGCCGAGCTGCCGCAGGAGCTTGGCCATGGTGGCCACGTCCTGGAGCTGCGGGACGTTCTTGTAGGTCGACGGCCCGGTCGGCAGGATGGTGGCGGCGAGCAGCGGCAGCGCCGCGTTCTTGGCGCCCGAGACCTCGATCTCGCCCACCAGCCGGTGGCCGCCTTCTACGACGATCTTGTCCATGCGTGGTCCGCGCGGCGTAACACGTTCCGCTCGCCGGTGGAAACGCGCGCGGCGCCGGCGCGATTCCGCTGCGGCGCGCGGGCATCGTGGCTGCGAGCACATCCGCGGTGCCGCCGGTTGACATCGGTCGGGAACGCTCGTAGCCACGAGGCATGGCGCTCTCCCGTCGCTCGTTGTTCATGGCCGCCGCGCTCGCGGCCGCCGCCGCGCTCGTCGCCGCCTGCGGCCCCTCGTCGGGGCAGATCCGCGAGGCGCGCGAGGCCCGCTACCAGGGCACGCGCGACGAGGTCTACCTGGCGGTCACCCAGGCCGTCGAGAAGGACTACAAGATCGAGCGGTCCGATCCCGCCCAGGCGGCGCTCATCACCAAGGGCCGCTGGTTCCAGGCCGACGGCAACTACGAGGACAAGGCGCTCGGCAGCGACGCGGTCCTCGCCAAGGAGGGCTCGGTCTTCCTCGCCTTCCTGGTGACCGTCGTCGGCGACGCGCCGCCGTTCCAGGTCGTGGTCGAGCCGGAGGTCGACCAGGTCCGCAGCGGCTACTCGGCGCCGTACCACATGCAGCACGACGACCCGCAGCTCCCCGGCTGGGTGAAGGGCAAGGTCGACAACCTGCAGCTCGCGCTCTACGACCGGCTGAAGGGCAAGTTCGTCTCGCCGCCCGGCGTGACGCCGCCGACGGCTCCCGCGCCCGCGCCCGCGCCCGCGCCCACGCCCGCGCCCGCGCCCGCGAACTGACGCTTCAGGGCGTCACGGGCAGGTGGTCGGGATCGTCGTCGGCGAACGACGGCAGGTCGCGCCACGGGGAGGCGGGCAGCGCGAGGTTGGCGTCGTACGTGTACGTGTGGGTGCCGACGCCGTAGTCGCAGACCGCGGTCGGTGGGCAGTGGTCCTGGTAGCCGGTCAGCAGCGCGTCGGAGACGATGTCGGCCGAGCGCGCGTGCCACGCGAGGCGGCGGGCCTCCCAGTGCTTGCCGGCCTCGCCCGGGCCGCTCGACGCGCCGAAGGTCGGCGCCACCGGCGGCAGCAGCCACACCGCCGCGTCGTGGAGGAAGACGTGGTCGGTCCCCTTGTCGTCGCGCTGCACGAAGCTGTCGTCGGTGCTGCCGCCCGCCATCGTGTGGGTGTCCTCGCGCATCCACGTGCCGCCCCGGACGTAGACGTAGTCGATCGGGGCGTCCTCGAGGCGGACCAGCTTGTCGATCGACACGCGCACCGTCAGGTCGACGAACAGCTCGTTGTGGCCGCCGCCGACCAGGAAGCCCCACGAGTTGCGGTTGCCGGCGGTGACGACGTTGTCGTTGGCGAAGAAGACGTTGCTCGCGCTCTCGCCGAGGTACGCCGAGCCGTCGGTGGCGCCGCCGACCGCCTCGCCGGCGGCGACGCGCACGAACGAGTTGACGACCGCGAACCGATCGACCGGCGGCTGCACGTTCTTGCGGTCACGGATGAGGAAGATCGCGGTCGGCGCGCGCAGGGCCGGGGTCACGACCGCCGTGTTGATCGCCACGCCGTCGAGGACGAGGTCGGTCGAGCCGGGGTCGACCAGGAGCTGGCCGAGCTGGCCGCCGCGCACGCGGATGCGGTGGACCGGCGCGATCGCCGGCGTGTTGACGTGGCCGAGGTAGAGGATGTTGATGACGACCGCGGGGCCGAGCGTGATGTCGCAGTCGGTCGCGTCGCCGATGAAGACGGTGCCGAGGTGGCCGGCGGCGTCGGGGACGGTGACCGCCGAGCCGGGGACCTGGCAGGCGGCGAACAGGTCGGCGCCGGCCTGCGCCCCGGTGCTGGCGATCGTGACCGTGCGCGTCGTCGTCGGCAGGGACGGCACCTGGTAGGGCGCGTCGTTGGCGCCGCCGGCGCCGGGCAGGGTGTCGAGGTCGAGCGGCGGGTAGAGCGGGTGCGGGTGCGCGCCGGGCGGCGCGTCGAGGCCGCCGTCGCCGGGAGGCGGCGCG